>LSCM01000022.1 GCA_001577185.1 Cloacimonetes bacterium TCS62
GTTTTTGAGAAATCTTAGGTATGATATATGCTAATTTAGATTGATCAAAATTTAATAGTATTGAACCATGCTGCAGCAGTACACCATTTTTCCTCACTTGTGCACTTCCGACTATCTTTTTTCTCTGGTAGTTAAGCTCGAAACGTGAACTACTGGAAAAGCAAGGATTAGCATTTTTTCTTTGATGTTCTGAGGATAATTTACCTTTTTCAAAATTTACCTCTATTCCCATCAAAGAAAATCCTTTAGCTAAAGCTTTGCTGATCTGAGCATAAGATCGCAAAACATTACCTCCCAATCTATTCTCTATTGGCGATATGACAGAATAAGTGACTTCGTTATCATGTAATACCATTCTACCACCAGTTGGTCGTCTAATATAACCGAACCCAAATTTTTCTAAAGCGCAAAAATCGATCTCATTTTCGACTTCTTGATTGTAACCATAAGAGATCGTTGAAGGCTCCCAATCATAGAATCTGATCGTAGCTGGAGATCTTCCATCAATAACTGATTGAAAGATTGCTTCATCTATTGCCATATTTTCAGCAGGTTTGTGTTTCTTTGTGTTTAATATTCTCCAGTTCATCTTTTTAATCAATTATTCCTGTAACATTTTGATCTGGTATATTTTCATCTTGGTCATCATGAGAATTTAATTGTTCATAAAAAGTAATATGCGAGGTAAACATATAAGGAGAAAGCCAAATAAAACCAATACCAAAAGTTAGAAGTGATAGTATAATCCATCCTAAAAAACTAAGATCTAATAGAAACAACTTTCCTTTATTCCCATGCATCATTTCTTTACTCTTTTTCAATGTGTCGAGTACTCCCAAATTTGGATTATCAACATAAATAAAATAGATCATTCGATAAGAATATGCTGCTATTATTCCTGGTATGATCAACAATATTGACCATAAGAAAATAAACAATGAACTCAATAAAGAAATACCAATAGTTCTACCCATCAAACCAAGATCTTTACCAGAGAAATCAAAAGCTGAAAACAGGTAGTTAAGATCTGTTTTTTGTGTTCTAGATAAGGTCAGGAAATATTTAGCTAATCCAAAAGCTAAAGGACCGGATAATATCCATGCAATAACTTGAGTTGTCTCATTCAAACTACCAACAACACCTAGTATTACTACAATAATTAAATTAGCTACAACACAATTACCCCAATTACCTTGCAGAACTTCCCTTGCTTTTTTTCTAAAATCAGAAGATATATACATTATTCTCCTTTTTAAAAAACGACACTATCTCGAATTATTTTTTTCCTAGTTTCTATTTGCTTCATATCTGTATTTTGTAATTTTTCCAAGCTGAATGATTCAACGGTATGTGATGCTGCAATTGTCCCATAGATCATAGCGTGCTTGATAATCTTCTTATTAATCTTTCCTTTCGATGTGAGAAAACCCATAAATCCCCCGGCAAAACTATCACCTGCACCCGTTGGATCGACAACAGCTCGAACTGGAAAAATTGGTGAATAGAACAGCATATCTTCTCCAATAGCCATTGCACCATATTGACCACGCTTAATTATTATTAGCTGAGCTCCCATTTTGCATGCTTTACTCGCTGCCATAAAAACATTTTTTTCCTGAGTGAGCATTTTTATCTCTTCTTCATTTATAAATAGAATATCAACTTTTTTTATGACTTCTAACAACAGTTCCCTTTCTCCATCTATCCAAAAATTCATCGTATCACAAGCAACAATTTTTGGTTTTTCTATTTGTTCTAATACTCTCAGTTGTAAAGTTGGATGAATGTTACCCAGAAATAGATATTCACTGCTTTCGTATTCCTTTGGGATCTGAGGATCGAAATCTGCAAATACATTAAGTTGGGTATCCAAAGTCTCAGCAATATTCAGATCGTTGTAAACTCCTTTCCAAAAGAACGTTTTGCCTTCAATAATCTCAATACCCTTTGAACATATATTATGTTGCTCGAATAGGTCTAGATTTGCTTGAGGAAAATCATCCCCGACAACTCCCACTATACGCGTGTTACAAAAATAACTTCCAGCCATTGCCGCATAAGAAGCAGAACCTCCTAAAGCCATATCTTTTTTCCCAAATGGAGTTTGTACCGAATCAAATGCTATAGAACCTACAACTAGTAGCGACATATCTTTTTTATTACTTTTCATTGATTATTTCAATCTCCTTTGATCGATCTTGTAGAATGCCATCTGAAGTGCTATATGTTTTGAGATTTTTAATTACCATCACAAGAAATATTAGTGCAAAAATTTTTATTAATAAACTTACCCAAGTGTTGTGTTTTTTCCTTTTTCGTTCTTGAAATCTTGCTTTTACTTCTTTTAAAAATTCATGCATAAAATTATCTTTTTAAACTTTCAGCTAATCCACGTTTGAAATTTTTTAGCCCTTCCTTAATATTGTCGATACTATTGGCATAAGAGAATCTAACATAATTATCTACACCAAAAGCAGAACCTGGAACCACAGCGACTTTATGCTCTTTAATCAGGTATTCACATAATCTCACAGATTTCGTTTTAGTTTTTTTAAAATAGGAACTTTTTGTATAGAAATTAGCATTTTGAAGATAATATGATATATCTGGCATGGCATAAAATGCCCCTTTAGGAACATTATATTTTATGTGTGGGATCTCTTTGAATCCATCAATTAAGATATCTCGTCTTTTTTGGAATTCAAATCTCATCTTTTGAACATCATCCTCACATTCATCTAAAGCGCATATAGCGGCTTTTTGTGTGATAGAATTAACGCAGGAGGTTGTATGACTTTGGATGCGAGCTGCACTTTTAATAATATCTACAGGGCCAGCAGCATAACCTAATCTCCATCCAGTCATCGCATATGCTTTAGAAACACCATTTATTAGTACTGTATGTTCTCTCACCTCTTTTGAAATATTTGCTATTGAATAGTGTTTTTCTCCCTCATAAACCAATTTTTCATATATTTCGTCAGCTATTATGATCAAATTATGCTTAAGGCAAATCTGAGCTATCTCTTCAAGTTCTTTTTGAGTGTATACTGAACCTGTAGGATTATTAGGTGTATTTAGAATAAGTGCTCTGGGGCTACTTAGTGTTTCAATAGATTCCTCTAATTGTTCAACACTTATTTTGAAATCAGAATCCACTGTAGTAGGAATAAATATCGGATGTGCATCTACCATTTCGACTTGGGAATTATAACTCACCCAATATGGGGTGGGGATCAAAACTTCATCACGAGGATCACAAATTGCCATAAGAATAAACATGATTGAAGCTTTTGCACCCGGAGAGACCAAAATATCTTTCACACTACAATCAAGATCATTATCCCGCTTTAATTTAGCAGAAATAGCTTCTCTAAGACTCGAAATGCCGGATGTATTCGTATAACGAGTGAAATTATCCTTAATAGCTTGATGTGCACAATCTTTTATTTTTTGGGGAGTGTTAAAATCCGGTTCTCCCACTCCAAAGTTAATAACGTTAATCCCTTTTTCCTGCATTTGTTTAGCTAATGCTGATACGGTTAAAGTAGGTGATGGATTTATCGCTTTCGCTCTATGTGATAAATGAATAGCCATCTATCCTCCTATTATTTTTAAATTAATTCTCGACGACAATTTTGGAAATATCAGCAACTTTAATAAATAAGTCACGAATCAATTTTAATAGATTTAATCTGTTTTGTTGTAGGGCTTTATCATCCACATTCACCAAAACATCATCAAAGAAATTATCGATTTTTTCACCAAAACCAATAAGAATTTCCAGAATCTCTTCATAATCATTTATTTTTAAAAGCTTGATTATTTTTGTTTTTAATTTTTTATATTCTTTGTAGAATAAAATCTCAGTTTCATTTTTTAATAAAGAAACATCAACTTCATCCAATTTGCCATAATCAGCAATTATATTGGATACTCTCTTAAAACCTAAGACCAGTTTTATGAAATCACTTTGAGCTTTAACACTCTGTAAAGCAACTGCTCTTCTCAATAGATCTGGTATATTGGAAAAATCTATATGCATAACACTACCGATCACATCATAGTCAATTTCCGATTGTTGCAGAAACCATTCAATTCTCTTCTTAAAATAATCATTCACAAAGCTGAGTTCTGTTTTTTTTAATTTATCATCTAATATGGAAAAAGCATATTTGATCAATTCATGAATATCCAGCTCAAACTTCTGGTTTGCAATAATCTTTATGATGGCATTTGCAGCCCTTCTCAAAGCAAAAGGATCTTTTGAACCAGTCGGTTTCAAACCAACCCCAATTATTCCACAAATTGTATCCGCTTTATCTGCAATAGCTACAATTGCACCTATTGTTGAGATATTTTTATTACCATTGCTATAATGCTCTTCTATCGCTTGAGCTACATCAGATTTTTCACCGCTTTTAAGTGCATAATAGCGACCTATATAACCCTGGAGTTTTGTGAATTCTTTTTCACCCAGCATTAGCGTAACTAAATCAGCTTTACATAGTTTTGCTGCCCGAATTGCATTTGTTTTATCAGATATATCAATGTTCAGGATATTGCAAATAAAATCTACTAATTTTATAATTCTTTCAGTTTTTTCGTAAATTGAACCAAGATCTTCTTGGAATGTCACATCTTTTAGTTTTGGAACAAAATTTTCTAATGGAGCACCTGTATCTTCAAGATAGAAAAATTCAGCATCATCTAAGCGTGCCTTAATAACTTTTTCGTTTCCGACCTTTATCAAATCTGAATAATCAGGATTACCATTTGATATAAAAACAAACTCATTACTGAGGTCACCGTTTTCTTTAATAACAGAAAAATATTTTTGGTGTTCTGATAGGGTCGAAGTCACAACTAGCCTGGGCAGTTTTATGTATTTCTCATCAAAACTAGCAACTCCGGCTGTAGGATATTCCACTAGATCTACAACAGTTTCTAATAACCTATTATTTTGCATCACTGATCTATTAGTGTTTTTAAATAACTCTTGCAACTGCTTTGTTATTAACTGTTTTCTTTCTTCTCTGTCTACAATTACAAATCCCTTTTTCAATTTATCTTCATATTCTTCGATCTTAGCGATTTCTAGTGAATTGTTTAAGCTTTGAAAACGGTTACCATAAGTTATTCTCTGTGATTTTACCCCATCAATATTCAGATTAATAAGTTCATCACCGAACAAGGCTAAAATCCAACGTATAGGTCTGGCAAATTGAAGTTTACTTTTTCCCCATTTCATAGATTTTGGAAATGAAAGCTCATTAATAAAACTTTTGGTGATATTTTTAATTATTTCGGTAGTTTCTTTACCTTTTACTTCTTTTTTAACTGCAAGTTTTTCACCCTTAGCTGTTTTTTTAAAAAAAACATCTTCTTCAGTTGCATTAGCCCCTTTTAAGAAGCCTGATCCAGCTTTAGTTAAACTTCCGTCACCATCATAAGAGATCTTTCTAGGTGGTCCGATTTTCTCAGTAGTTTCGTCTAATTGTTTTGATTGTAATGAATCAATTTTAATTGCAAATCGACGGGGTGTTGAAAATAGCTTAATTTTTCCATATTCTAGCTTTTCTTCTTTTAAGGTTGACTCAAATTTATTTTTTAAGCTTGATATTGCCTGATGAATATAACCTGCAGGAATTTCTTCAACTCCGATCTCCAATAAAAAACTCTGTTTAAGCATTATTTCCTCAATAAATATTTTTGCTAATTTTTTTTAGAAGAACTTTTTGTAAACATTTTTCTAAGAAAGTTATTAGTGAAATGTCTTATCTTTTATTCGAATAAATAGTTCAATGTTAGTTGATGCATTAATCCTAAATTTCCGTATGAGACTATAGCATAATCAAATTTCATATTATATTGTGAAATATTAAAACCTAAACCTGAAGATAAACCCGAAAATTGTTCGTAATTTCCCGAATTATAACTATAGCCAATTCTAAAATCAAGCATTTGATGAAGTGTATATTCAAAGCCACTCTTAACAGTAAAAACATTATCTAGAGGTTTGTATACATCTAAAGTTAAAAAATATTTATTATTAGGATGATAGCTAAATCCGGCACTTATAGTCTTAGGAAGATTTTCTTCATATTTGCTCTCAGTATAATAAGATAGTTGCTTCCCAAAATTTCTGAAAGAGATCCCAAGTTTCAAATCCTTCTGTGTAGTTTGGTGCATGATGGCAAGATCAAAAGCGATAGCACTAGCTGAGCTTTCATCTAACGATTCATGTAGATATTTAAGATTAACTCCAAAATCTAAATTGGGTAATATATAACGTCCATAACTTATTCCAGCAATAAAATCTGAAACACCAAAAGTACCAGCAATTTCTGAAAAATTCCCCATTTCATCAGCAACGGTTCTCTCTTCATTAGTTGTAAGACCTTTTGAAAAAATTGCAATAGTCGAATATTCATTTCGTGGAAAAGCATAAACTGCTGAGCCACAATGCACATCTTCAAAATAGTTCATATAGGTAATAGAAGCTTGCGATGAACTAAGTTGTACCAAGCCGGCAGGATTAAAAAAAACAGCATTCGCATCATTAGATAACCCTGTATAAGAATTTGCCATTGCACTAGCGCGAGCCGAATAATTTAATTTGAAAAAAGTGAATCCTGTAGTACCTGCATCGTTATGTACAGCTTGTAAAGTGCTTACAAGTATTAAAATTCCTATAAGTAATTTATATTTCATTTTCAATTCCCTTTAATAGATCATAAATTGCTTTATATGTACTACAATTAAATAATCTATTCCTATTTTCCTCATCACGAAAAAAATTAGACATTTTACTTAATATTTTCATATATTCTTCTTTCATATTTTCCGGAACAGCAATCATAAATACAGCTTTTACTGGTTCGTCGTCAATCGAGTTAAACTCCAGCTCATTGTCAAGAATATATATGGCAATTTTAAACTGCTTCACATCCTTGGACCTAGCATGCGGAATAGCTACATTACGACCAATCCCTGTAGACATTAATTCCTCTCTCTCTAAAATAGAATTTAAAAAATTTTCTGAGGATAAGATCACATCATTGTCTGCAAGAAATTCAACCATTTCAGTTAGACAGCTTTTTTTATCTAAAGCATAGTAATTCAGTTTAATCAGTTTTTCAGAAAATATGCTCATATCATTTTTTACCTTTTTTCGTTGCTAAATCATCTCTATTTATTTGCTTGACTTCATATAGTCAATTTATTTTTTGTGTTTAATAATTATATTGAAAAAGGAGAAAAATCTATGACAAAATTCAAGAGCATACTGATTGCAATCATATTAATGGCAACTGTTTTAAGTTTTGCAGGTAAAATTCCTCAAGACACAATTTTGGCAAAATTCGATGGAGGAACAATCACATTAAGAAATTTAAATGATCGAATTGAGATGATACCAGCCATGTATCGTTCACGTTACACCTCTGTTGAAGGAAAGCAACAACTTCTTGATATGCTTTGTACAGAGGAACTCTTCTATTTAGAAGCAATTAAGAATAATGTTGAAAATGATACTCGTTTCAAAAACAGAATAGAAAATCAGAAGAAAAGTATCTATGCTAAAGTTTATAAAGAAGACCTAATTAAGCAAATTACCCTTTCCAGTGCAGAGAAAAAAGCATATTTTAACGAACATCCAGAAATTTTTAAGAAAAAGTCATTTGAAGAATCTGAGAAAACTATTGAAAGAAGATTGAAATCTCAGAAAGAAAAAGATCTCATCGAAAACAAAAAGGCAGAACTTAAAAATAAATATAACATAAAAATACTTGAAACAAATATTGAACTTTTGGATCTTGAGAATTTAAAAAACAATAAGGCAAATGCTGAAAAGACAATATTACAAAGTTCCGAAGATGATCTTACAATGACCATAGATGATTTTATACAGCTTTATGAGGAATTACCGGAAAGAAATAAAGCAGCTATGAAATCTCCTAAAGATATCACGATGTATCTTAATAATTTAGTAGAACTAAACATTTTTTATTTTGAAACTAAAGATAAAGATTATTCAAAAAATAACGAAATTAAAAGCAATCTAGAACAAATCCAAAGAAATCTTAAACTTAAGACTATTTATAACCAGTTAGTAGTCGATGCAATTGATCTAAGTGATGATAAATTACAAAAATATTATCAAGGACATCTGAAAAGATTCAGTTCAAAAGCAGCAAGAAAAATCCAAGCTTTTGGATTTGAGGATGAAAAAACAGCTAATAAAATGAGAAAGAAAGTTAATAAACTTATCAAAAAAAATAACACAGAAGGTCTAAAGGATTTGATAAGTAAAAGTTCCATTTATAAAAGGCAAGATGGAGAGATTGATAATATTTACAAGAATGGTATCATTCCAGGTATTGGTAAAGATAAAAAGTATTCTGATGCTGTATGGAATGCAGAGACCGATCCTAAAAAATTAAGTGATGTTCTGAAAAATTCAAAAGGTAAATTTGTCTTCTTCCGTGTTTTAGAGAATAATGAATCAAAACCTATCCCGTTTGAAGATGTAAAAAACAGAATAAAATCAACAATGCAAAAGGATATGTCTAGAACCAAATTTGAAGAAGTAAAAACTGAATTAGCAACGAGCTATAATCTGCAAAAATACCCAAAAAAGTTGATTGTAAAGTTATCTATTAAAGAATATTTCGATAAAGCTGAGGAAGCTCAAAAGAAAAAACGCTTCAATGATGCAATTCATTATTATGATCAAATTATAAAAAACTATAAAAATAATACTGATGACTACAAAGCTACATTTATGAAAGGTTTTTTATATGCTGAAGAATTAAATAAGAAAGATTTGGCATTATCTGCTTTTGAAAAAGTCTTGGATTATCCAGAAGCTGAACTACACGAATCAGCTGAATTTATGATAAAAGAACTCAAAGGTGAAAAGGATATCATTAAGAACTTAGACTCACAAAAATAAAGGGAGGAACTATGTTTTATGAAGGAAACAAACTGAAAGAAGTCTTCTTAAAAGCTAAAAAAGAGAGATTTGGAATAATTGCTTCGAATGTTGTTTTCGATTCTCAGATCAGAGGAATTGTGCAAGGATATGAATCTCAAAGATCTGATGGTCTATTACAAATGAGCTCTGGGGCTGTAAAATATGCAGCTGGTGATACTAAAAATATGAAAGTTGGTGCTCAAGTTATATCTTCATTGGTTAAGACGATCTCTTCTCAATATAATAACTCCGGTGTTGGATTACATATTGACCATGCTACTCCAAACTATTTGGATTTCATAATTTATTGCGTTGAAAATAACCTAGTATCTTCGGTAATGATCGATGCATCCAAAGAAGATTTTGAAGAAAATATTCGAATATCATCTGAAGTTGTAAAAGTAGCTCATAAACATAATGTATTAGTCGAAGGAGAAATTGGATATATCAAAGGTACAGAAGATGAAATTGTTTCTGATACTGAGTTATACACACAACCAGATGAAGCGCTCGAATATGTTAAAAAAACAAATGTTGATCTTTTTGCTGCATCAGTTGGGACTAATCATGGTGTGACAAAAGGTGCTAAAGTATCACTTAAATTAGATCTAATCAAAAAGATCGATCAACTATTAATTAATAATAATGTTGAGAGAGGTATTGTACTACATGGAGCTTCCGGTCTTACTGCGAAACAACAGACCGATGCTATAAAAAATGGTGTTGTAAAAATAAATAAAGATACTAGATATCAAATGGAATTTGCTGAAGCTACACAAGCATACTGGGAAAAAGAAAAGGATGCAGTTGTTAGACCATCAAATATTACCGAGGATGAATATACAAAGGATAAAAGTAGATTTGATCCGAGAAAGTGGATCATTCATAGTGAAAAAGCAATGCAAGAAGCTGTAGAAAATTTAGTGAAGATCAGTGGAAGCGTAGGAAAATCAATTACACTTAAATAATGGAGGAAAATTATGAAAAATATAGCCATTAATGGGTTCGGAAGAATAGGAAGACTCGTTTTTAGAAGATTTTTTGAAGATAATGATTATCAAGTTGTAGCTATCAACGATATCATGGATATTAAAACTTTAGCTCATTTATTGCAGTTTGATTCAGTTCATGGTAAATATAAATACACCGTAGAGACAAAGGACAATGCTCTTCTTGTTGATGGGAAAGAGATAAAGATCTTATCGGAAAGAAATCCTGAAAATCTCCCCTGGGAAAAAATGAATATCGAAGCTGTAGTTGAATCAACAGGTATTTTCCGTACAAAAGAAGGTGCAGAAAAGCATATAAAAGCCGGTGCTAAAAGAGTTATTATTTCCGCTCCTGCAAAAAGTGAGATTGATGCGACTGTAGTACTTGGAGTTAACCAAGAAGATCTAAGCGCTGAAGATAAGATAATATCCAATGCCTCATGTACCACCAACTGTTTAGCACCTGTGATGAAGGTATTAACAGATAATTTCAAAGTTAAATCAGCTTATATGACAACTATACATTCATATACAATGGACCAGAGAATCCTGGATTTTCCACATAAAGACATGCGCAGAGCTCGCGCTGCAGCAGTTAATATTGTACCTACAACTACTGGAGCTGCAAAAGCAACTGGTCAGGTAATTCCCAAGTTAAAAGGGAAAATTGATGGAATGGCCGTAAGAGTTCCTACTCCGAATGGGTCTTTAGTAGATGTAACAATTGAACTAGAATCCGAAACGACTGAAGAAAAAATTAACAGCTTGATGAAAGAAGCTGCTGAAACTAAGCTTAAAGGCATTTTAGAATACAGTGAATTACCTTTGGTTTCTACTGATATAATTGGAAATTCTCATTCATCAATTTTTGATTCTCAAGTAACAAAGGTAAATGGTAGTATGGTTAAACTTCTCAGTTGGTATGATAATGAATGGGGTTACTCCTGCCGAGTTGTAGATCTGATCAAATATATTTCGGAAATGGAATAAATGATGCATCAGTCATTTTATTGTGAAAAGAAAAATTAGAATATCGCGAAAATTAATATTTACCCTTCTCATTGCTGGATTGCTATGCACTCTAAATGCTTCTAATTATGATAAAGTAATACGCTTTGAGAAAAGCAGCATTCATAATACTTCAAAAGATTCTACAGCCTCGTATTTAGAAGATTTTGAATCCGGACTAAGCAATTGGGAAACGGTAGATGCAACTGATCCGGGATCTTTTTGGCAAACATCATCTTTTGAAGCTTATGGTGACAGCGGAAAATCCTGGAGAATGGGAGATCCATATATTTATCCAAATGGTGGTTATTTGGATGAATGGTATCAAGTTTTAGATACTCCCGTGATCGAACTACCAACAAACGGAAATTTAACCTTAACATTTTATCAAAAAAGATCGATCGAGGAAATTGGAGGAACAGAAGATTTCGATGGTTGGGACGGATTAAATATTCGCATTCGTAATGC
>LSCM01000023.1 GCA_001577185.1 Cloacimonetes bacterium TCS62
TATGTAATCAAATAACGGTTATTATTGAAAACATTTCATATGAGAATCTCCAGAAATCCCATAAACTTATACGTGAAAAACTGGAAACTTCTCAATCGTATTCCAATATTATTGGGAATAGTAAAAAACTCCAAGAGATATTCCATATGATCGATAAGATCAAGAATTCTTCAACAACAGTATTATTGGAGGGTCCAAGTGGAACCGGTAAAGAGCTAATAGCAAAAGCTATACATTATAATAGCAATCGTAAAAACAGAAAATTTATTGCTCAATATTGCGGTGCTTTACCAAAGACTTTATTAGAAAGTGAACTTTTTGGTCATGTTAAAGGATCTTTCACTGGTGCAACTCGTGATAAAAAGGGATTGTTCGAAGAAGCTGATGGAGGTACTTTCTTCCTGGATGAAATAGCAGATATCAGCATCTCTACTCAAGCTAAACTACTTAGGTTCTTACAGGAAGGTGAGATCAAACCAGTAGGATCTACAAAAACATTAAAAGTTGATGTAAGGGTGATCTGTGCTACGAATGTTTCATTAAAAGAAAAAGTTGATGAGGGTGAATTCCGTCTTGATCTTTACTATAGACTTAACGTAATTCAACTTAATGTACCACCACTAAAAGAACGAAAATCTGATATCCCATTGTTAGCCATTCACTTTTTAGATAAGTATAGTAAAAAAATGGATAAAGATATAAAGGGTCTAACGGATGAAGCGATGAAACAGCTTAAAAATTATGATTGGCCTGGCAATATTAGACAATTAGAAAATGAAATAGAACGAGCAGTTACTCTATCTAATGATGATGACTCTATTAAATCTTCAGACCTTTCAGATGAAGTGCTACAATTTAAAGATAATATTGAAACGATCCAAATACTGGAACCAGACTCTTTAAAATCTGCTGTTGAAGAATTAGAAAAGAACATGATAGTCGATGAACTTAAACAAAATGACTACAATCAGACTCATACAGCAAAAAAATTGGGATTAAGTAGACAGGGGTTAATCAAGAAGATGAAGCGTTATAAAATTGCTAAAAAATCAAAATAATTGCCAAATTGCTATCGGGGATAGATAATGAAAGAATTAATGAATTTTGTAGCATTAGATATCGAAACAACTGGATTTGATTTTGAGAAGAATGAAATTATTGAGATCGGAGCTGTACGATTTAAAGATGGTAAAGAAGAAAAGGAATTTTCTCAATTTATAAAGCCTAAAAAGAAAGTTCCTAAATTCATAAAGAAACTCACTAATATCACTGATGAACAATTGAATTCGGGTGTACGACTTTCAGAAGCACTAAAAAAGATGCTTGAATTTATTCAGGGTGACGTTGTAGTTTGTCATAATACTAGTTTTGATATTGGATTTTTGAATACAAAATTAGAAAGTAACAACCTCGAAAGGATCGCAAATGAAACTTTGGATACACTTGATCTAAGTCGGATTTATCTTCCTTTTATTTTGAACCATAAGTTAGGAACTGTGGCCGAATACTTTGATATAGATCTTACAAAAGCTCATAGAGCAATTCATGATGCCAAAGCAACAGGTTCAATATTGGTCAGTATCATAAAATTTATCGATAGAAATATATCTTTAAAGCTTAACCATCGATTATTTAAAGTTTCCAAGCTAGATAAGTATAATACAGGTTTAACCTCTTTTCTGGAAAAGATCGTATCTTATCAAAAAAAATCTGCGATTCTATCAAAAAAAATGGGTAAAGATGTCCAATTTCACAACCGAAATTATATTGAACACAAATCAACTGAAAAAGAAGACGTATCAATTGATGATATCTTTCATGAAGATGGTCTTTTCTCACATAATTTTGAGAAATATGAACTGCGCAGAGGTCAGATCAATATGGCAAAAGCTGTATTGAATAACTTCACTAAGGAAGAATTTCTTCTGGTGGAAGCTGGTACGGGTGTTGGAAAATCATTAGCTTATCTAATTCCATCTATTATGCATACTAACAAAACTGATGATAAAGTGATAATTTCAACAAACACTAAAAATCTTCAGGAACAACTTTTCTATAAAGATCTTCCTACAATTAAAAAATCAGTAAAAACTCCATTTAAAGCAAGTTTGCTTAAAGGACGCAGAAATTATATCTGTCAACGTAAATGGATGGATACAACAATTGATTTCGAAAAAATATTTAGCCCTTCGGAAGTTTCCAGTTATATGAATTTAGTAGTATGGAAAGAGTTTACCAAAACTGGTGATATATCTGAAAATAGTTCCTTTAATGAAAAGAGGGAAACTAGAGTTTGGAAAAAAGTTGTCGCAGATCCCTTCCTCTGTCAGGGTAGAAAATGCGCCTCTTACAAAGATTGCTACCTGATGAACATTAGAAAAAAAGCTGAACAATCTAATCTTGTGATCATCAATCATCATCTATTACTCGCTGATATGCAATCGGAATTCTCTGCCTTGGGTAAATATAATTATTTAGTTATTGATGAAGCTCATAATGTTCCACATCTCGCTCCTACAGAACTGGGATTATCCATAACCTATGCTGAATTCTCAAATTTCTTCTCACAGATCTATAGAAGTGGTAAAAATTATCAGCATGGAGTATTAGTCGGCATCAAATCTGCTGCTAAGAAAAGCAAATTTTCACAGAAAGAAAAACTTCTAGAACTATTAAATAATTCTATAGAATTTATTGAAGAAAACAGTAAAATATTCAATAAATTATTTAAAGATATCGGGAAAGTGGTCGAATCTAAAGGAAGTTATGGCAAATTAAGGATTAAAAATCTTGATGAACATACATTTCTAACCGAGGAATTTGAGAAGATAATTCCCTTTTGGGAAAAGCTTTCAAGAAAAATAGTACAGATTAAAGATATTTATTGTAACATTGATAAACAACTTTTTGTCGATTATGATAAGCACAAAGAATTCTTAGAGAACATTTCAGAAAGAATCGCACAGTATTATCTAAGTTTAAATTCTCTTTATAATCCCGATCTCAAAGACCACGCTATGTGGTTAGAGAATTTCAAAACTAGTGATCCTAAATACCCAAATGGTGTTTTAGCTTATTGTCCCTTGAACATCGATCAGATCCTTAATGAAACTCTTTATAGCAAAGTAAAATCAATTATTTTTACCTCTGCTACCATTGCTATTAGGAAGAAGTTTAAATATTTTTCTAGTAGAATGGGACTTGATCTTCTGGAAGATGGATTTGTTCAAGAGTTAGTTGTAAAATCACCATTTGATTATCAAAAACAAGCTGAAGTAATTGTTGCTGGTTTCTTACCTGATCCGAAAGATAGGTTCTTTACTGCCCAAAGCATTGAGATCATTAAACATGCGGTTGAACTTTCTCAAGCAGGTACTATGGCTCTTTTCACATCTTACAAAAACTTGAACGAAGCTTATGATTCACTCAATGAATATTTTGACCAAAAGAATATAACTCTTCATACTCAAGGGAAAGGGATCAGCCGAAATGTAATGTTGAAAGAATTCAGGAAACATAGAAAATCAGTACTGTTCGGTACGAATTCTTTCTGGGAAGGTGTAGACGTTCCGGGAGAATCTCTTGAACTCCTGATTTTGTTCAAGCTTCCCTTTATGGTTCCCTCTGAACCGATAGTAGAAGCATTTTTGGAGAAATTGGAAACTGAAGGAAAAAATAGTTTTATGCATTATATGCTGCCAAACGCAATTTTAAAATACAGACAAGGATTTGGTAGGCTAATAAGACATAAAACAGATAGGGGAATAGTCTTGGTTTTAGATAATCGCATTAAAACTAAAAGATATGGAAAATATTTTATAGAAACCATACCCGCAAAAACTATAATTCCGCAATCTTCTATAGAAATTGAGGATTATATATCTCAATTTTTCAAAAAATTCTAATAAAGATTTTTTAGATATTTAAAAATTCAATAAAATGATCTTTGATCAATTGGAAGAAATTTACAATGCCCTCTTAAATAGATTTTTAGATCAAAATTGGTGGCCAGCTACTACAAAAGACGAAATCATTATTGGCGCGATCTTAACACAAAGTGTGAATTGGAGTAATGTAGAAAAAGCTATTGTTAATCTCAAGCAAAATTCTTTATGCACTCTTTCTGCTCTACATGATACCAAAGCTGAAATTATTGCTCCCTTGATCCGTTCCAGTCTATATTTTAATCAAAAAACTAAAAAATTGAAACATTTTACAAACTTTTTGTTCACTCATTTTGAGGGTAATCTTAAACTGATGTTTAGGCAAAACTTAGAAGAACTACGAAAAAATTTATTGAAAATACATGGTTTAGGAGAAGAAACTGCAGATTCAATATTGCTCTATGCCGGTGATTATCCAATTTTTGTAATAGATGCATATACTATACGAATTTGTCAACGCCTTGGTTGTACTCAATCAAAGTGGAAATATGCAAAATATCAAAAGTTCTTCATGGATCATTTATCTGCTGATGTAGCTATGTACAAAGATTTTCATGCTCAACTAGTTAATTTGGGAAAGAATATTTGTAAGAAAAAACATCCTGAATGCGAACAATGTCCCTTAAGTAAATTTTGTAAGTATTATGAAAATACAACCAATCCAAGCTAAACAGCTTCTTTCACATGTTAAGCAGCCAGATGAGTGGTTTGGCTTGAAATATAATATGAACATTTATCGTGGATGTCAGCATCAGTGCATATATTGTGATACCCGTAGTGAATGCTATCAAATAGAAGATTTTACAAATGAAGTTTTATATAAAGAAAATGCACTTCAGCTTCTTAGAAAAGAACTAGCTTCGAAAAGAATTGTTGGAACAATTGGGTTAGGCTCTATGAACGATCCTTACATGCCTATTGAAAAGGAATATGAGCTCACTAAGAAAGCATTGCAGATCATAGCTGAATTTGGTTTCCCTGTACATATTATTACAAAAAGTAATCTTGTTTTACGTGATCTGGATTTATTGAAAAAAATCAACGATGTTTACACAACGATTAGTTTTACGATCACAACAACTGATGATGAATTAGCTAAGGTCGTTGAGCCAGAAGCCCCTTCGCCTTCCAATAGACTAAAAGCACTTAAGATCTTAAGTGAAAATAACATTCAAGCTGGAATAGTTTTAATGCCGGTACTTCCCTTTATCGAAGATAATGAAAAAAATATTAAAAATATTGTAACAAATGCTTATCAAAATAGAGCTAAATATATCCTTCCATCATTTGGAATGACCTTGCGCGACAGACAGCGAGATTTTTATTACGAGAAATTAGATAAACATTTTCCAAGTTTAAAAAAAAGATATATTAACAAATTTGGAAACGATTATTCCTGCTCGATAAATAATTATCATACACTTAAGAAGTGCTTTTATAATTTGTGTAAAAAATATAATATCCTCACAAAAATTACTCCCTATAAAAAAGAAACTGTTGAGCAAATGACGTTTTTTTAATTGATTTCTGGACAAAAATAAATTAGTCATAAATCTAGCTAATAAGATCTTAACAAAATTAATGAACTCGGAAATCTAATATAATATGGGGAGAAATATAATTTTGATAAATCATAAGATAATTTTATTCGTTTTTGTTAATCTTACACGGTAAAAACTGATCAAAGTATTATGAAACCTTTAGAAAATGAGATCAAATATCTGAAGGGGGTCGGTGAACATCGAGCTCGCAGGTTACATAAACTCAATATCTTTACTATAGGCGATCTGCTTGAGCATTTCCCGAGAGATTATATTAATAGAACTGAAAGAGACAAAATTAGTGAATTAAAGTATAATGAAAATTGTTCATTTGTGGGAGAAATATCTTCAGTTGAAAAACGTAACTATTCCCGGAAAAAATCACAATTAAATATCGTAATAACCGATGGTAAAGATCTACTATTATGTACGTGGTTCCGCTTTGGTAAATGGTTTACAAAACAATTTGAAGTAGGAAAACAAATCTGGGTAAGTGGTGTCGTAACTGAATTCCGTCATTCACCTCAGCTTATTCATCCGGAAATAGAAGTATTGCAAGATGAAGAAGGTGAAACCAGTTTTTGGCATTCACGAAAAGTACTCCCGGTATATTCACTTACGGACGGAATTAGCATTCATATAATGCGAAAACTTATCTACACTGCATTTGATAAATATACTGATGAAATCGAAGAAACTCTTCCCGTCAATTTATTAAAGAAATATAATTTTGAATCACGGAAAATATCTCTTCAGAAAATCCATTTCACTCAACATCCTGATAAAATTAATAATATCAAAAAAAGATATAAATTTGAAGAGTTATTTTACACTCAATTAATGCTTGCTCGCAGTAATCTTAAACACCATGAGAAAAAGATAGGATTTAACTTTGTTTTAAATAAAACATATACTTCCAATTTAAAAAATTCACTACCCTTTTCTCTTACCTCTGCTCAAAAAAAGGTTATTCGTGAAATCGTTGCAGATATGAATTCCAACAAACAAATGAATAGACTCCTGCAGGGTGATGTAGGTTCAGGTAAAACGATCGTAACGGTCTTCGCTATGCTTCTTGCTTTAGAAAATGGTTTTCAATCTATTTTAATGGCACCCACTGAAATACTAGCAGAACAGCATTTTCACAGCATAAACAAACTTTTGCAGCAGCAAAAAGAAGTGAAGATAGGTCTATTAAAAGGGGGGAATTATAAAGGTAAAAAAGAAGTTTTATCGAAAATTTCCTCTGGCGAAATTGATATTATCATTGGCACTCATGCCTTGATCCAGAAAAATGTTACTTTCAAGAAAGTTGGATTAGTAGCGATCGATGAACAACATAGATTCGGAGTTGAGCAAAGGGCGATCTTATCTGAAAAAAACCAGCATCCGGATATGATCTATCTCTCTGCAACACCTATTCCACGTTCTCTTGCTCTTACAGTCTATGGTGATCTTGATATCAGCATTATTGATGAACTGCCTCCTAATCGCAAACCTATTAAAACGTTTTGGCATAATTCCAATAAAAAAGACATTGTATTCCAAAATGTAGAGCGAGAATTGAAACAAGGTAGACAAATCTATGTCGTTTGCCCTCTTATTGAAGAATCAGAAAAAATGGATCTTTTGGATGCTAAATCATTATACGAAACGATCTCGCAAAAAATTTTCACTCAATATAAAATTAGTTTATTACACGGCAGAATGAAGCCAAAAGTAAAAGATGAGATCATGAGAGATTTTAAAAATGGCAACATAGACGTTTTGGTTTCAACAACAGTGATAGAAGTTGGAATAGATGTTCCAAATGCCACAGTTATGATCATCGAACATGCAGAACGATTCGGTTTGAGTCAATTGCATCAACTGCGCGGTAGAGTCGGTCGCGGGGCAGATAGATCATATTGCTACCTTATTGTATACCCTCCCATCAGCAATGATGGTAAAGAACGCTTGAACGTAATGATCAATTCAAATGATGGTTTTCTTATCGCAGAAAAAGATCTAGAAATTAGAGGACCTGGTGAATTTTTCGGAACCGAACAGTCCGGTCTTCCACAATTTAAGCATGCAAATATTGTTCGTGATAAAGAACTATTGAAACAAGCAAGAATAATTGCATTTTCAATTATTGAAAAAGATTTTAATTTAGAAGATAAAGAAAATACTATTCTAAATACAGTTTATTTTTCCAAATATTATAAAAAATAAAAACTATTCAATTTTTAATAATTAGTTAGTTATTCTGTAAGATTACGGATTATATACAACAAAAAAACACAGTACTCCAAAAAAGCCTAATCCAGGATAGAATCTACGTCGCAGAAGATAAGGAATTTTTAAAATATGAACAACTTCAAAAAAAAAGAGTCTCTATAAATAGTGGTTTGAAAAAAATATTAGCATTATGATAAATGAATTGGAATTAAAGAAATTTAGGCACTTAATTAATCAATAATAATACTAAAAACATATCTTGACAATAGACTTCTTTTTATAATTTGTTAATCGTTTATTAGAATGAGAGAATGGAGGATTTATGTTTTGGAATAATATTTCCGGAATGTTTTCAAATGATATTGCTATTGATTTAGGTACAGCTAATACACTTGTATATAGAAAAGGATATGGTACAGTGATTGATGAACCTTCGGTTGTTGCAATTTCCAACGATGGTAATAAGATCATAGCAATCGGAGAAGAAGCAAAAGATATGCTAGGTAAAAATCCAACTGAAGTGAGAATAATTAAACCATTGAAAGATGGTGTAATTGCCGATTTTCAAGTTACCGAATTGATGTTAAGAAATTTAATTTTACGAGCTCAAAAGAAACGTCTTCTTATTAAACCGAGAGTTCTTGTCTGTGTACCCTCTGGAATTACAGAAGTAGAAAAGAGAGCAGTGAGAGATAGTGCACTACACGCAGGAGCCAGGGAAGTACATTTGATTTCAGAACCCGTAGCAGCAGCTATTGGAGCAGATCTTCCAATTCACAAACCGCAAGGAAATCTCATCATGGATATCGGTGGTGGAACTACTGAAATAGCTATAATTTCTCTTTCACATATCGTTGTTCATAGTTCTATAAGAATTGGTGGAGACAAAATGGACGAAGCTATTGTAGATAATCTTAGAAAGAAAAATAATATTCAAGTTGGTATCCAGACGGCTGAACGGATCAAGATGAAAATTGGTTCAGCGCATGCTTTGGAAAAAGAATTAACAATGGAAGTTAGAGGTAGAGATATTATCAATGGTTACCCAATTACTATTGAAGTTAATTCTACCGAGATCAGAAATGCATTATCCGAAGAGATAGAATCTATGATAGATGCTGTAAAAAGATTATTTGAAAAAACTGCTCCAGAACTTGCAGCAGATATCGCGGAACGCGGATTAATATTGACCGGTGGTGGAGCCAATTTGAAAGGATTAGATAAAAAAATTCAAGATACTGTCGATTTACCTGTGCACATATCACCTGAATCTTTAGTCTGTGTTCTGAAAGGATGTGGTCAGGTTCTAGATAATATCGACGAATATCATGAAGTATTAATAAAGAAAATTGAAGATTAAAAAAAGTGAGAAAAAAGCTTCCATTTTTAGTTTATTTCATCTTAGCCTTATTATTATTTCTTGGAACAAATGAACAACGTATTAAAAAAGCTAATTTTATTAGTAAAACTATCTATTCTCCCTTTATAAATTCTATAAGAAAAATTGAGAACCTCTTTGAAATCAAAAAACAAAACAGGTTATTATCAGACCAAATTGCGCAAAAAACAATAAAAGTTAGAGAACTTGAGCAAAATTTATCAGAGTTATCTGCGATCAATATTAACTTTGACATCAAACCACAAAAATATGAATTAGCTGAGATTATAGGTTATAATGGACGATTCCATGAACGTAATTTAATTATCGACAAAGGATTATTAGATGGTATTAAAAAAGATTTTCCCGTGATCTATTCGAATGGCATTGTCGGCAAAGTTATCAGTACTTCACAAAATTACTCGATTGTTTTACCTTTTAATCATTATAATTTTCATCTGGGAATTATGCTCAAAAGAAACAAATTACAAGGAATCCTAGAATCGAATATCTATGGGAAAAGCTATATGACTATGGTCAAGTTAGGGGCAGATATTAAATTAGGCGATGTTGTTGTAACTTCAAATATTTCTTCTATCTTTCCCAAAGGATATCCCGTTGGAACTGTTACCAAATTAATTGAAGAACCTAATAAGTTATTTGTGAAAGCTGAGATCTCAACTTTTGTCGATCCATCAAGCTTAGATCAGATTATTATTTTATATTTTGAAAAGGATAGATCATATGAACAAGAACTCAAAAATAATTAAAGTCAATGGAAAGAAATATTCCAGAATTCCGGTAAAGACAGATATTCTAACAGCTCAAGATGATATTTTAAATGTTATCCAAGCTTCGACTAAAGATCTCATTGAAAAAGACGATATTATTTCGATCAGTGAAAGTCCTCTTGCTATTACTCAGGGTAGAGCTATTCCTGTAGAAAAGATAAAAATCGGGTTACTAGCTAAGGTTCTTTGGCGTTTTGTATCTAACGTACCATATGGGATTGGTCTTAGGGCTCCTACGAGCATGCAGTGTGCTATTGATGAAGTAGGAGGATTACGCATTCTTCTTGCTGCAATTATTGGAGGGCTTGGTAAGCTTATTGGTAGAAAAGGAGATTTTTATCGTATCGCTGGTAAACAAGCTGCTTTGATCGATGCAGCTACAACTTCTCCTGTTCCTCACTATGAAAATTGTGTTCTCAAAGGACCAAAAAACCCTCAGAGTGTAGCTCAACGAGTAAAAGATACTATGGGCAATGAGTGCGCAGTAATGGATATAAATGATATTGGTGGATGTTGGATGATCGGTGGTAGTGATAAAATAGATTCTGAATTCATGGAGCGAGTAATGAAAGATAACCCGCAAGGACAAGGTGCTCAATTAACACCTATTTGCTTGATCAGAGAGATTAAATGAAACTACTAAAATTTATATTTTTAGGGATTTTTCTACTATATTTTCAAGTCATTTTGGCATTTCACTTCTCATTATTTAATGTTATTCCAAACTTCTTAATTGCATATATTATATTTATTAATTTGGAATTAGAAATAAATAAGTGCCTTCCAATAGCTTTTCTTTTAGGTTTAGGATTGGATCTTCTGAGTCCGCATTTATTGGGTATTAACGTAATCGCGTTTTTAATAATATCGCTACTAGTAAGTAAAAATTACAAAAGCATTAATAAAAAAAGATTGATTGTCGTTGTGATCAGTATTTTTATTATAAACGTAATCTATTATGCATTGTTTATACTTTTCCATTATTTTATGAAGCATTTAAATTGGGGGTTTTTTAAAATACTCTTATATTCAATAATTTACAATACTGTTATAACTTTTGTAACAATTTATCTGCTAATATTTTTAGATAAGATCCAGTTTTCGGTAGATGTATAGACAAGAACATTTAGCGCGCGTTTTACATTACGTATTATTTTTTATATTTGTAGTTATAGTTTTATCTTTGTTCAACTTGCAGATCATTCATTATGACAAATATAACCTCACTGCAGAAAATAATTTTCTTCGTATTAAGACTATATATCCAATTCGTGGAGATATTTACGATAGTAATTTTCAACCAATCGTTACAAATAAACCATCTTATAATTTATATTTCACACCTGTGAAGATCACAAATAAGGATAAAATAACCCAATTTATAACTG
>LSCM01000024.1 GCA_001577185.1 Cloacimonetes bacterium TCS62
ATGAAGGAATGCCGCTTTCCGGTTCGATCCATTTAAATGCAAAAGTGGAAGTGGAATTCGAAGTAAACAGTGGATTGACGGATTAAGGGAGGTAATCATGAAAAAAATAATATTTATTGCACTTGTAATTTTGTTTAGTTTACCAATATTTGCATTATTTGAATTCTATACAGAAAATCCTGCCAATATTGCAAAAAGAGATTATACCCAAATTCTATTTCCAGGACTTACATATAATTTGAACTTCAACAATTCACTTCTAAGATTCAACGATATTTCAATTTTTGAGGAAGGAAATGTTCTTACAAACAGTGATAAAAAACTTCTAACCAGCGAAAATATCAGACTTTTTGGCTCTCTTAATACTACTTTTATAGATGTAGGATGGCAAAACTGGAATTTGGCAATTAAAGCTTTTGCTTTTTTCGATGTGGAGGTAATGGATAAAAAATATTCGGAAATAATATTTTATGGAAATCAAACAGATGAAAATTATGAAACAAATGTTGGCAAGGGCAGTGAAGGATTTGGTATGTGGAAAACAGCTTTTACCTATGCTTATCCCAAAGATCTTAGCTTAGGAATGATCCCGGGACTTTTTTCGAAGCAAAGTGAAGGAATTTTGGCTGAACTTCGAGATATGCCGATTAACGTAGGTGCTCGGTTTAATATAAATCATTCGCTGGCTTATGGCGGTGTAGTGGAAAGCAGACAACAATTTGGTTCTGTTCCCGATAGTACATATTACGATATATATGCAAAATATGCTTATTCTGATGAAGACACACAGGGAATGACATCTGCCAGTTTAGGATTTGGCCTTAAAACGGAATTTATGGGTGCAACGATCCATTTCAGTTTAGATGATATCTTTTTACAACTTTCTTATGATGATCTGGCTGGAGGAGAGATTTCACAAGTTGGAACGGATTCACTGCTTTATTTTCAGGAAGATCATGAGATTTATGAATATGAGAATATTGAAAATGATTCGCTCCGATTAGGAAGCAGAACTCGCTCGATAAACCCATCATTCAGTTTGGGTGTAGAATATACATTTCTGGATAAAATCGATGCTGTAATGAAATATAGCAGTAGTGAACTTTCTAATCAGGATGGATTTTTGCTGGGTGGATCTTATGAACTTGGTGTGCTTCCGATTCAAGCATTTTATGGAAATAACGGTTCATCTTATTACCAGTTTGTTTCCGGTTTAAAATTTAATAAATTTGAATGGAAAGTCGGAGCTACTTTCTACCATGGATTCTTTAGATATGCTAAAGGATTAGGTTTAAGCTCAGAATTTAAAATAAAATTTTAATTCATTAGTCCTATGACTGATTAGTATATTCGGCTCTACATACAAACAAGATGTACGATTAGATATATTATAAAAGACCCCATCTTTTTCTCAAATATAATTCAAAAGTTATACTCAAAAGGAAGACTGCGATGATAATCCAATTCTTATAAATTGGTATTTCATTTTTATTGATCTTTTTTATCATATTAGCTTGTGGAAAAGTAAAGTTGTGGAGATTATCTTTATCTATCAGGCTACCTCCAGTTTGCTTTGATATATATGTGAGTAATGGCAGATTGAAGTTTTGATCATAATTTTCAGGATTTTCTGAATTTATCATGAAATTTCCTTCTGAACTAATATCAGCATCCTCTATTTCTATTTTATACCTGTATTCAGCAGGTTCATTAATATCTAATTTTGATATGTAAGCTTCATTTTTCTCGACCATAAAAGTCTCTTTTACTACTTTGTTTTTATTATCTACTATAGTTAGTTTTGCATTAATACTTCTAACTGGATTAAGCTTTTCATCAAAAACTTGCATTTTGACCTTAATCTTTTCTCCACTAAAATATAAATTCTTGTCAGTTGAACTTACGATTCTTTTTGCTGACTTATGTTCTAACCAATTTATAATATTGGTGATCAATTTATCATAACCACTTTCTGAGTTCCACAATTTCCATCTCCACAAGTTAAGAAACGTAATATGTAAAAAGTTACCTTTCGAATTAAGAACAATAGCAGGACTATTTTCTTCATTATCTATCTGCGCTAGCACTTTGGATTGTATTTTTGGGTTTACATAGAAATATTTTATTGGCGGTATATTTTCTAAGGTTTCGGCATTAAGTACATCTAAGGATTTGTACTGGTTACTGTGATCTGTTAAATCAAATGAAGCTTCGAAAGGAGTCTGAATATTTCGGGTTGTGGTAGGTGATATTGACTGCAAATCCGCAATAGGTTTACCAAATAGAATTATACCACCTTTTTTACGATCAAAGCTTTTCACCAGATCCAAGGCTGATTCGGTTAAGATTAATTTACCATTATTAACAATAAGTAGGAGAGAAACTTTATTGAAAGAAGCAGCTATATCAGAAGTTACAAACTTATTCTCCATAAGTAAAAATTGATGTTCCCAGCGGTCATTTTGTTTAATAATATCGATACAGAATTTCACATCCCAATTTAATTTGTCAGATAGTATTAAAATTTTCGTTTTATTGTTTCTAACTTGTAACGCTCCCGAAAATGTATTATTGGCTTTATTTACTTCGTCTAAAGAATCGCTTTCGATCATAACACTAAAGGTATGAAGACCTGGTCTGGAAAACATAATATCAAAATTAGCCACACCGAAATTTTTATCTGAAAAATCTACTTGCTTTATCGCTAGCTGTTTGTTGTCTTCGATTAGTTTAACTGAAGCAGAACCTTGAAAATGTTTACTTTTTGTGTAAACTAACAATGGAGAAGTTTCATTTTTATAGGCAATTTTATTATATTGCAAATTAGAGATGGAAAGATCAAAATCAGTTGAATGAAAATCGGGATAAATGGAATACATAGGTATGTTTAAATTAGATAAGACATCCAGATCTTTATCTTTGAACCAACCATCAGAAAATAGCATAATTGATCTAGTTTCTTTCAAAATATCATTTTTAGAAAGTTCATTTAAAGTTTGCGTCAAATTAGTTGATCTTGTGTTACCATCTAGACCTTTGGCAAATTGATAATCTAATATTGAATAATTTTTCTTTTTCAACTCATTAGATAATTGTTTTTTGTAATTTACCATTGCTTGTGTTTTTGACCTGTTTTCACTAGTTTGTTTCATACTATCGGAATTATCTTCTAGAAAAATTACATTTGGCTTTCTCATTTTTTCTTTAATAAAATAGAGTATAGGATTAAAAAGAAGTATTAAAACGGTTATCAAAAAGATAGATCTTAGGAAGATCAGCAGATATCTTTTCCAGTTTTCAATTTGTGGTATAGTATGTCTATAAAAGATAATAACTATAATTATTGCTATTACTATTGGAATAAAAATCATATTACCAAATTTTATCAGGCTTATTTATTGTAAAAGAAAAATTATTTTTTTCAATATCAGCGATAATGACCGGTAAATGAGAAATATTCAGTTTTAATTTTAAGTTAGTTAACATTTTAGCATTAAAACCTTTGAAAAGAGAGACATCATATTTCGAGATCATTAGCGTTTTATTTTGATAATTTTCTACGATATTCTGAAGTAGTATTTCGGCACGCACCATTTCACCAAAAGATGGATGATAGGGACCAGCAATTATATTGGTTGGTTCAATATCAGAATGAAGTCCCAATTTAGCAATTTCGATATCATCAATTTCTTTTATTATCCTAACTGCAACTTCAATGGCTTTATCCAAATTAAGAGGTTTATACGAATTGCTATTATATAAATTCTCTAATTTCGTTCCTTTTAGAACAATAGTGGGGTAGATCCTAATAAAATTTGGATTTATCTTCT
The DNA here is from genome assembly GCA_001577185.1 of Cloacimonetes bacterium TCS62. Classification (GTDB taxonomy): domain Bacteria; phylum Cloacimonadota; class Cloacimonadia; order Cloacimonadales; family TCS61; genus TCS61. The sequence continues at coordinate 3,831 of LSCM01000024.1, forward strand.
TAGTTATTTTTATAGTCTTTTCTAATGATTTTTTGGAAAATCCTGGAAGTCCTGGCATTAATTGAATTCCAAGCTCAATATTAAATCTTTGTACTAAATTGCAACTATGCATAGCTGTATCAAAAGTATAACCACGGCCACTTTTCTGTAAAACTAAATTACTGAAACTTTGTATCCCTAATTCTATTGTGCTAACACCATTTTTCTTACAAAATTCTAGCTTAGATCCATTAATTGCATCTGGTCTAGTCGAAATTCTTATAGATGTTAGATCATCTAGATAAGGTTTAACAATATTAAAATATCTCTCTTGTTCATTTTGTTCCAGATTTGTAAAAGTTCCTCCAAAAAATGCGATTTGTTTTTTGATCATTTTATTATTATGATAAAAATCTGCGATCATCTCTTCGATTTTATGATCCGTTAATATATCACTTTTTGTAATCTTATCTTGATCACAATAAATGCAATCGAATGAACAGCCTAAATGTGGTATGAAAATAGGGAGTATTCTCATTTTAGCTTGAGTTTCTTACATGCCTCCATGGCAGCAAATTGTTCTGCTTCTTTCTTATTTGTTCCTTTACCTATTCCATACGATACATCATTGATTATAACTTCTATCGTAAAAGTTTTCATATGCTCTGGACCGATCTCTTTGATCTTATGGTATTGGGGAACTATCGAAAACTCAGCTTGAGTATATTCTTGAAGTAGACTTTTATAATTTTTTAATTTTTCATTTTTTAAAGACTTTTGAATATCATCAAGAATGAAATTCCTGATAAATTTTGATACTGCAGATAACCCTCCATCCAAGTATATAGAGCAAATCAAAGATTCCATGCTATTGCTAAGGACAGTATCTAGTTTTTTACCGCGAGATTTGAATATTTCATTACTAATTGTAAGATATTGTTTTAAATTGAGTTCTTGCGCTTTCAAAGTTAAAAACTTTCGAGATACGATTTTAGACTTTAGTTTTGAAAGATCTCCTTCTTCATAATTTGGAAAATCTGTAAATAAAACTTCTGAAGTTATTAAACCTAAAATTGCATCACCCAAGAATTCCATGCGCTCAAAGGAGAACATGCTATCTTGTTTTGTTGGATGAGAAGTATGGGTCAAGGCTGAGGCTAAAAGAGATCTATTTCTGAAAACATAATCTATTTTCTTTTCAAGTTTTTTATGTTTTATTGGAATAGATTTGCTTTTTGATAATTTAGCTATGAGTTGTCTTAGTTTTTTTTTCAAACTGAAATATATGGCTAGCTAGCTTGCCATTGAATATTATTTATACTTTTTAAAGATTACAACACCGTTATGCCCACCAAACCCAAGAGAATTACTTAATGCATAATCAACTTGCATCTCGATAGATTCATTTGGGACATAATTCAGATCACATTCAGGGTCAGGATTTTCATAATTTATAGTAGGATGAATTTGTCCTTCCATAAACGTTTTACAACAAACAATTGCTTCTATTGCTCCTGCAGCACCTAAGGTATGTCCGATCATAGATTTAGTAGAATTGATCTTTAGATTTTGAGCATGCTCTCCAAAAACCGTTTTGTAGGCTATCGTTTCATTTTTATCATTTAATGGTGTAGATGTTCCATGAGCATTAATATAATTCAATTTAGCTGGTTCGATCTCAGCATCATCTAATGCTAGTTTTATCGCTCGAGCACCACCCTCGCCCTTTTCAGCCGGGGCTGTTATGTGAAATGCATCACAGGTTGCTCCATAACCGACCACTTCAGCATATATATCTGCCCCTCGTGACAAAGCATGGTCAAGTTCTTCTAGAACTAATACACCAGCACCTTCTGCCATGATAAATCCATCGCGTTCTTGGTCAAATGGACGACATGCTTTTTCCGGCTCATCATTTCTAGTGCTAAGTGCTCTCATCGAGGAAAATCCTGCAACTGCAAGAGGTGTTACAGAAGCTTCAGCACCACCTGTAACCATGATATCTGCATCTCCATACTGGATACTTCGAAAAGCAGTTCCAATAGCATGGTTGGCAGAAGCGCAAGCAGAAGTAATATTAAAGTTCAAACCTTTAAGATCATACTTAATTGCAACTTCAGCAGAGATAATATTTGATATCATCTTTGGTATGAAGAAAGGACTAATTCTTTTTGGACCTCTTTTGACTAATTTAGCCGCTTCAGATTCAAATGTCCCCATACCACCAATTCCTGTTGATATAATCACTCCGGCTTTATTATGATCAAATTCTGTATCCTCTAATTTTGCTGCATCGACGGCTTGTTGAGTAGCGACCAATCCAAGCATTGTATATCTATCGATTTTTTTTAGTCTTTTACGATTAAAATGAGCTTTAGGATCAAAGTCTTTTATCTCGCCTGCAATCTGACTAGCATAATCATCATTTATATCAAAATTAGAGATTCTACTGATCCCAGATTTTCCGTGAATCAAATTATTCCACGTATCATCTATATTATTACCTACTGGGTTTATTGTACCAAAACCTGTTATTACAACTCTTCTCATAATTTCCTCATAAAAATATGGTGGGAGTAAATTTTCCCACCAATATTATTCCAAATTAGTCTAGTTCAGACTTAAGAAATTCAATTGCTTTAGCGACAGTCACAAGATTTTCAGCTTCTTCATCAGGTATCTCTATATCAAATTCCTCTTCGAAACACATAATTAGTTCAACAGTATCAAGAGAATCCGCACCTAAATCTTCGATAAAATTAGCTTCATTAGTAACTTCACTTTCCTCAACACCCAATTCTTCTACAATGATTTCTTTTACTTTTTGTTCAATGTTCATTATTCCTCCTATTATTTACATTATTAATCCACCATCAATATTGATGGTTTGACCAGTTATATAGCTTGACTGATCAGAAGCCAAAAAGATGCATAAATTAGCGACATCTTCTGGCAGTCCCATTCGGGATAATGGAATTGCTTTAGAATAACTGTCAATAATTTCATCAGAAAGTTTATCTGTCATTTTAGTTTTAATGAATCCAGGAGCTATAGAATTAACCCGGATATTTCTGGCAGCAAACTCTTTCGCAGTTGATTTTGTGAGAGCAATTATACCACCTTTAGAAGCAGCATAGTTAGCTTGTCCAGCATTGCCCATGATTCCAATTATAGATGCAATATTTATGATCACACCCTCGCGTTGTTTTAATAAATATCTACTAATTGCCTGAGTACAATTATAAGTTCCTTTGAGATTTACAGTTATTACCTTATCCCAATCTTCTTCTTTCATTTTCATTAATAATCCATCTTTTGTTATCCCAGCATTATTAACAAGAATGTCGATTTTCCCAAATTCATCATATATTTTGTTAAACAATTTTTTTATTGCTTTATTATTTGTAACATCAGTATTATAACCTAATGCTCTATATCCTGCATCATCAATTTCTTTTACCGCTTTGTCGATCGCATCCTGATCTAAATCTAATATGATGGAAATAGCACCTTGCTTGGCAAATTTCTGGGTTATAGAAAAACCAATACCACGTGCACCTCCTGTAACTACCACAATTTTGTCTTCTAAGTTATACATTTTTTCTTAGCTCCTGTTTTATGTTATCTAAATCTTCTACAGAATCTATACTTAGCACTTTAGCTTTTCTGTCTATCTTTTTCATCATACCTGCTAGTACTTTTTTGGGACCAAATTCTATAAAAATCTCTATACTTTGCTCAAGAAGATACTTGATCGAATCAACCCAAAGTACAGATGAAGTAACCTGCTTTGTCAGATTTTCTCTAAGTTTTTTTGGATTGGTTTCCGGGAGTGCACTAACATTAGAGATCACTGGGATGTTTGTTTTTCTGAAATCAAAATTTTTCATCTCTTCAGAAAGCCAAATTCCAGCTTTTTTAATAAGTGGAGAATGAAAAGGTCCACCAACTTTTAAAGGAATAATTCGTTTTGCTCCTTCCTTTTTTAGAAGTTCATTAGCCTTTTCTACACCAGATCTTGTACCGGAAATAACAGTTTGAACAGGAGTATTAAAATTTGCAGCTACTACAATTCCTTCTTGTGATGCTTTTTTGCAAATTTGCTTTACGGTATCTACATCTGAGCCGAGAATAACTGACATGGCAAATGGTTGATCTTCATTTGCAACAATCATGAATTCTCCACGTTTGTGAACTAAATACATTGCATCTTCAAAGTTAAGCACACCATTTGCTACTAAAGCAGAAAATTCTCCTAAGGAATGACCTGCTACAAAATCAGGTTTAATATCAATTTCAGCAATTAGAGATCTCATTGCTACTATACTGTGAAACAAAATTGCTGGTTGAGTGTATTTAGTTTTTTTTAGATCTTCTAGAGGACCTTCTTTCATAATTTGAAATAAATTAGTTTTATTTTTTTTATCAAATTCAGTAAGTATCTTTTTAAATTCCGGATCTTTTTTAACAAAATCCATAGCCATTCCTATGTATTGTGCACCTTGCCCCGGAAATAAAAACGCAATTTTTTTCACTTTACCTCCCAATTACTTACATTCTAAAAAGTAAACTACCAGATGTTAATCCAGCACCAAAAGAAGCTAATAATACTAAGTCCCCATGACGGATTCTATTTTCTCGAATTGCTTCGTCCAGAGCCATAGGAACGGTTGCAGATGAAGTATTACCATACTTTTCGATATTTATGAAAACTTTTTCTTCATCAATTTTCAGTTTTTTACCAAGTGCGTCAATAATTCTTAAGTTTGCTTGATGAGTTATTAACCAATCAATGGATTTTGTATCCATATGGTTTCTTTTTAGAACTTTTTGACATGTGTTATACATTGATTTTATCGCTAATTTGAAAATTTTGTTACCTTCCATATAAACAGTATGTAGATTTTCCTGAACCGTCTCTTTGGTTGCAGGTTTTCTGGAACCTCCCGCATCTTGGATCAGCAAGTCATAATAAGTACCATCAGCTGAAAGATCTGAATCGATCAATCTTGAAATATCTTTTGGTTCCGCTCTAGAAATAATCGTAGCACCAGCCCCATCACCAAATAATACACAGGTATTTCTATCATCATAATTTGTTATTTTAGAAAGAATTTCTACTCCAATCACCAATACATTTTCTGCTATACCATTTTCAATATATTGCTTTGCAATATTTGCTGCATAGATCCATCCTGTACAGCCGGCGGATACGTCAAAAGCTGGGAAATCTCTTAGCCCTAGTTTTTTTTGTAGAATGCATGCTGTGGAGGGGAAAGGATGGTCACCAGATATAGTTGCACATATAATCATATCAATATCTCTATGTTTGATCCTGGCACTTTCAATGGCTTTTAAAGTAGCTTCATAAGCCAAATCGGTTGCAGCTTGATCCTTTGAAGCAATATGACGTTCAGACATGCCTGTTCGTGTTCGTATCCATTCATCTGAAGTATCAACTATCTTCTCCAGATCTGTATTAGTTAATATTTTTTCAGGAACGTACATACCTGTACCTGAAATTTTTGCAAAATATTTTTCCATCATTTTTCTATCCTCTCAAAATATTCTTTTGTGTGTGCAATAAATCCAGATTTTGCGATTTTAGATGCTACATGAACTGCATTTTTTATTGCATTAGAATTCGATCTGCCATGTGATACGACCGAAATTCCATTTAGTCCGACTAAAAGTGCTCCACCATATTCAGTATGGTCCATTTTCTTCTTAAGATATGCATAGACTGGAAAAGATAAAAGAGCACCTAATTTTGCGATCCAATCTTTTTTTATCTGCTCTTTCATAATAGAGAAAATCGTGTAAGCGGCACCTTCCACAGTTTTCAACATTACATTTCCAACAAAACCATCACAGACTATTACATCTGCAATACCCTTTAATAGATCTTTTCCCTCTATATTACCTATAAAATTAATATCTTTAAAATTGTCTAATTTTGTATAAGTTTTTTTTACTAATTCATTTCCTTTTGAGCTTTCTTCACCTATATTCAACAGAGCAACTCTTGGATGCTCATTGTTGAAAAAGAAACGGGAGTATAAACTGCCTAACTTGGCAAATTGAAGTAGATTCTCTGATGAACAATCTACATTTGCGCCTACATCCAATATGATCTGGTTACCTTTTTGGGTAGGGAAATGAGTTGCTATCGCAGGTCTTAGAATGTTTTTTACTCTTCCATAAGTAAAGAGTGAAGCTGCCATTACAGCACCAGTATTCCCAGCACTTACAACAGCATCTACTATACCGTCCTTTTGCAGTTGTATTGATTTAACCAGTGATGAATCTTTTTTTTGTTTAACAATTCTTGAAGGTGAATCTTGCATAGTGATTATTTGAGATGCGTTTATTATTTCTATTCGATTCTCATCATAAAAGAACTTATCTAACTCTTTTGATAATCTTTCTTCATTGCCAACTAAGAAGACTTTGTCACAAAAATCTTCCTTAATTGCAAGAATAGCACCTTCCACTTCCGGGAAAGGTGCATTATCACTGCCAAATGCATCAATTGCTATTTTCATAGATAGCTCCGCAATAAATACGGATTACTCTTCAATATCGATTACTTTCTTCCCATTATAAAATCCACATTTCTTACACACATTATGGGGTTTTACTGGTTCTCCACAATTTGAACAAGTAGAAATTGATGGCATAGTTGCTTTATAATGTGTTCTTCTTTTATTACGACGTGATTTTGAAGTTTTTCTTTTTGGTACTGCCATAATTATCTCCTTCTTTTTCTTAATTTCTTATAAATGAATCAATTACATAATTTAATAATATTTGCAAGTCAAACTATTTTCAGCTTCCAGTGTGTCAAGATTTTTGAAATTACTAGAATTTAATATATACTAATTATTGATTTTTTCAGAACATACGAAATTCACTTAGTACTATTTTTAAATCACAGATCCCAATATTAGAATAAATTTTTAAATAGGGCAATTATTAACATTTGCTTTAATCTGATAAATTTAAATTCTCAATGTTGAAGGTCTAAAACTTTTTCAAGATCACTTTCTCCTTAGTTACTTTGTTGGATTGTAATTTGTAAGATGCTAAAATCTTATCGCACACTATTTTACCCATATCTTTATTATCACAATACACAGTGCCTAATTTCTCTTCTCTTCCAATTTTGTCTCCAATTTTTTTTGGCAGATAAGCGCCTGTTGCATAATTTAGCTTTGATTCCAAGTTTTTTCTTCCAGCATTGATATCGATAAGGGCATAACCTATCGCTTGAGAA
>LSCM01000025.1 GCA_001577185.1 Cloacimonetes bacterium TCS62
GATTTTGGTTCTCCACCATGTTCACCACAGATACCCACTTTTAGATCAGATCTAGATTCTCTACCTCTTTTTGTTCCAATCTCTACAAGCTGTCCAACACCATTTTGATCAAGAACTTGGAATGGATCATCCTCTAAAATTCCCTTCTCTAAATAAATAGGTAGAAATTTTCCGATATCATCACGACTATAGCCAAAAGTCATTTGAGTAAGATCATTAGTACCGAAACTAAAAAACTCAGCTTTTTTAGCAATATCATCAGCAGTCAATGCTGCTCTCGGGATCTCGATCATCGTACCAACTAAATATTCAATTCTGTCATCACGTTCTTCAAATACTTTTTTTGCAGTTTTAGTAACGATATTATCTTGCATGTTATATTCTTCTACTTTTCCAATCAATGGGATCATTATTTCCGGTTTGGTTTTTATACCCTTTTTCTTCATATTTAAAGCTGCTTCAATAATTGCTCTAGTTTGCATTTCTGTTATTTCGGGGTATGTATTTCCAAGTCTACAACCTCTGTGTCCCAACATTGGATTGAATTCTGAAAGTGAATTTACTCTTTCTTTAATATCAGCAACAGAGATGCCCATTTCTTTTGCCATCTCCTTTTGCCCATTTTCATCATGAGGAACAAATTCGTGAAGTGGAGGATCTAATAAACGCACAGTGACAGGTAATCCATCCATCGATTTGAAAATACTTTCGAAATCTTCTCGTTGCATAGGTAGCAATTTTTTCAAAGCTTTCTTACGACCTTCTTCATTATCTGCTAATATCATTTCTCGCACAGTTTTTATGCGTTCACCTTCAAAAAACATATGTTCTGTTCTGCAAAGACCAATGCCTTTAGCCCCAAATTTCCGAGCTGTAATAGCATCTTTTGGTGTATCTGCATTTGTACGAACGTACATTTTGGAATATTTTTCACAAAGATTCATCAGTTTGCTAAATTTCCCCGTTAATTCTGGAATTTTAGTTTCTACTTTGCCTGAAAAAACTTCTCCGGTTGATCCATTAAGAGAAATCCAATCGCCTTCTTCGTAAGTATTTCCATCAACTATTAGTTTCCTTTTTTTGTAATCGATTTTTATACTGCTAGCACCAGAGATACAACATTTTCCCATTCCGCGTGCTACTACAGCAGCATGAGAAGTCATACCACCACGTGCAGTCAAAATACCTTTGGAAACATTCATTCCCCTCAGATCCTCAGGTGAAGTTTCATTTCGTACTAGAATTACAGGTTTACTTTCATTAGCCCATTGTTCTGCTTCGTCTGCAAAGAATACTATTTGACCAGTTGCAGCACCTGGAGAAGCAGGAAGTCCTTTAGTTATAACTTTGGCTTTTTTTAGTGCCTCAGTGTCAAATATAGGGTGTAACAACTCATCTAATTTATTTGGTTCAACGCGATTGACAGCAGTTTTTTCGTCAATCATACCTTCTTGAAGCATATCGATAGCCATATTAACCATTGCAGTACCAGTTCTTTTACCAGTTCTTGTTTGTAAGATCCATAATTTACCATCCTGAATTGTAAATTCAAGATCTTGCATATCTTTGTAGTGGTTTTCGAGTTTAGTCTCAATTATGCATAGTTCCTCGAAAAGTTTTGGCATTATTTCTTCTAAAGAGACATATTGATTTTTTCTTTCTTCTTCTGAAACTCCAGCAGATTCAGCCCATCTGAGTGATCCTTTTTTTGAGATTTGATGCGGAGTTCTTACTCCGGCAACAACATCTTCACCTTGAGCATCAATTAGATACTCTCCGTTGAACAGATCTTCTCCAGTAGCTGCGTCTCTTGTAAAAGCAACTCCTGTGGCGGAATTCTTTCCCATATTTCCATACACCATTGCTTGTACATTCACTGCTGTACCCCAATCGTGTGGGATACCGTTAATTTGACGATAGTAATTAGCTCTTTCATTATTCCAACTTCCAAAAACGGCACCGATAGCACCCCAAAGTTGTTCCCATGGATCTTCGGGGAAATCGTGGTCTGTATTTTTTTTGATCGCTACTTTGAATTTTTTCACCAATTCTTTAAGATCGTCAACATCAAGATCATTATCATAAGTCACATCTTTTTCCATTTTTACCTGTTCAATTATCTCCTCGAAAGGATCATTATCATCCTTTGATTCAGGTTCCATACCAAGTACAACATCGCCATACATCTGAACAAATCGACGATAAGAATCCCAAGCAAATCGCTCGTTATTAGTTTTTTCAGCAAGCCCAATAACAGCTTCATCATTTAAACCGAGATTAAGAACAGTATCCATCATTCCAGGCATAGAGACTCGTGCTCCCGAACGAACTGAAATCAAACAAGGATTGTCTTTATCACCAAATGTAGTTTTTGTAATCTTCTCAATATTTTTTATTCCCTCTCGAAGTTCATCTTCTAATAATTGCTTAACTTTTTTTTCTCCAATGTCATTATATTCAGAACATACATCAGTTGTAATTGTAAATCCAGGAGGTACAGGAACACCAACAAGATTCATCTCAGCAAGGTTGGCTCCTTTTCCACCTAGAAGATTTTTCATTTCAGTTTTACCTTCAGCTTTGCCATCACCAAATAGATATATTCTCTTTTTTTCCATTTTTTCTCCTTAAATATTTAATTTCTAATGTTAATTTACAACACCTTTTTTATCGTTTAGTTAATTTTTCATATTGAAATTCAAGAATTTTAATCTCGATTCTATTGTCAATTCAAAACTAAATCAATAATCAATAATAGGATAAGATAAAAATTCTGTTAGACAAGTAAATAATATTTTCTTTTTTTGTAAATGGAGGAATAATGGATATAAAAAAATGTGGAACATCATATTTCATTAGATTGGATCCAGGTGAAGAAATAATCGAGAATATATCTAAGTTGTGTGTACAAAAAGATATTTTATTAGGGAAAATTAGCGGTATAGGAGCAACAAATGAAATTACACTGGGTTTATTCGATACATCAACAAAAGAATATCATTCTCAAACTTTTCAGGGAGATCACGAAATACTCTCCTTAAATGGAAATATTACTTCGAAAGATAACAAACCATATTTGCATATTCATATTAGTTTAGCTAATTCTGGACACAAATCTTATGGAGGTCATTTAAATAGAGCGGTTATAAGTGCAACTTGTGAAATAATTATAGATGAATATGAGGGCGAGATCGGAAGAGAAAAAGATGAAAAAACAGGATTAAGCATTTTAACATTATAATATGATTGCGGTATACATAGATCCAAAGTTGGAGAAATTTGCGAGTGAAGTAAAATATACATTTTCTTTTATTTTCAAAACACTCGGTTTCGAGTTTAAATTCATTTCTAAAATTGAACAATTGTTAAAGAATGATATTTTATTTTACTATGGATTAATTAAACCAACATTAAAAGAAGCTAATTACATTGCAGCCAAAAAGGCAATATTTTATATTCCAGTAAATGCTAATTTGTTGTCACCTGGTAAATTAAACCGGCAAACGTTGGAAAGTTATGTTCAAAATATTAGAATAAAAAGTAAGATTCCTATTATTGCAAAAGAGAGGATTCAATATCCTGTTCAGTATTTTTACAAAGAGGATCTTTTATATAGTACATTCAATTTTGATATTATCGGAAATATTTTTTTCAATTTAATCGGATATGATGAGTTTATTAACAATAGAAAAAATAATGATGATAATAAAGTTACTGATGATGATCAGTTATTCATAAAATTCAGTACAACTCCATATGTTAATCACTTACTTTGGCTTATAGAAAATTGTTTGATCGATGCTGTTGATAAACAAGAAAACTATTTTCTTCTAAAAAAAGAATATTGGCCAGGTGCAGAATCATTTGGTGGGGTAATTACTCATAGCGTTAATAGCTTACGTAAATGGAATTTTAAAAAAATCATTAAGAATACTTTGCAAGATCTGACGCAAATTTGGAAGATAAAATATATTTATAAAAATTCTTTAAGTAAGATTAAATACCTCTTAACAAATATCGAAGAATATTGGAATTTCGATCTTATTGAAGAAATCGAAAACAAGCATCAGATTTTCAGTACATACTTTTTTGGTTCGGTTGAAAGAACAGAATTAGATGTTGATTATTGTGTTAACGATAAATATGTAAACAAAGAAATAATGAACAAATTACACCAAGGGAATGAAATATCGCTACTTGCATCAAGTATATCACACAAAAACGATGTTTTAGCCAATGAGAGGGAAAGGTTAGAAAATGCTACAGGACAAAAGCATATGGGAATTAGGCATTACAAAAATAATTTTGATCCTCAGATCACAACAGAATATCACAAAAAAAATGGCTTTGATTATGACTCTTCGCATTCTTTCATCCACACAATAGGATTTAAGCATGGTTTAGGATTTCCTTATCATTTATATCAACTAGAAAACTCGGGGAAGAAATCAAAATTTCATTATCAGTCCAGATACTTTGAACTACCGATAATTTTTTCAGATGAAGCATTGAAGTTAACAAATAGCAGAACCGTAAGTCTTGAAAAAAGTAAGGACTATGTAGATAAAATACTTAACGAGATCAATAAAACAAATGGATTTTTAAGTTTTGATTTCTCTGTATCTAATTTTTCTGATATTCCATTTAATAAGGAACTAATGACTTACGTAGTGGAACAAATAAGACCAATGGATGCGTATATTACAACTTGTATAGACTTAATAAATTGGTGGCGTAAGCGTGAAAGTGTAGAAATTTCAGAGTCTGAGCATGGATTATTGGTTTTTTTCCCGGAATCAATAGAAAAATTCACATTTAGATTGTTTGGTAAATATCGAACAACTATTATTGAAGGAGCTGAAGCTAAATTGCATAAAAATAAAATTATTTTTTCAAACATTAAAGCAGATACAAAAGTTCAGATATTATTAGAGAAAATTGATAACAATAGGGATAAAGAATGAAAAATCTTCTTATGATCTCATATTTTGCTCCACCATATAATATTCCTTCGGCTGTTAGGATTGGCAAATTTGCAAAATTTCTTCCTGAATTAGGATGGGATCCTATATTATTAACTGTTAAAGATCTGGGATTTTATCAAAAAGACGAGGAGCAGTTTAGTAATTTAAACGAATTGGAGATTATTAGAACCGAATCTTTAGATCCTTTTAGATTTCTAAATAAAATGAAAAAACAAGATTCTAAAAATATCCATAGATCAAAAGAGAACCTCACGAATAAAATAAAGTCATTATTTCCTATTGATGAGAAGATTGGCTGGATGCCATTTTGTTTAAATGCTGGTAAAAAGATTATCAAAACTCATAAGATAGATGCGATTTTTTGTACGATCGGCGGGACAAATCATCATGCCATTTCAGCTTATAAATTAGCAAAGAGATTCAGCAAGCCACTAATCGTGGATATTCGTGATCTTTGGGCAGACCATCCTTTTTCGAAGCAATATTTTTATAACAAAATTCTAAATAATTATTGGGAAAGGAGAGTGCTTAGATTTGCTACAAAGATAGTTGTTGTTACAGAGGGTCAAAAAAGATTTTTACTCGAAAAATATGATTTTTTAAGAAATAAAATTGAATTGATAACAAATGGACATGATGAAGAAGATCTATTAGATCCGGAGACGATCGACATATCAAATGATCATTTAACACTAACATATGCAGGAAGTTTTTATCAGAATATCACTCCAAGTGATATCTACAATGCAGTTAAGAATATTAAAGCTGAGAAGATAAAGATTCAATTTATTGGAGATTTTAGAAATAATTTTTGGAGATTAAAAAAGGATTTTGAAAAAAAGAAACCCAGATCAATTCAAGTAGAGGTGATCTCAAGAAAAAATAAACAAGCTCTTTCGAGATATTTACATCGATCTGACATACTTATGATATTCCTCCCAAATGGTAAAGAATATGAAGGTATATTGACAACAAAATTATTTGATTATTTACTATACAAAAAACCGATTCTCTCATTTTGTCCCCCAAAAGGTGAGTTAGCTAGTTTCATAAAAAATGCTGAATTAGGATTTATATCTCCAGCTGGAGATAAAAATATTGCTGAAAATACTATGAAAAAAATAATAAAATTATATAAAAAAAATAAACTATCATCTATACATGGTGATGAAAGTTTTATTCAACAGTATTCACGCAAAAAGGGAACAAAAAAACTCTCAGAGTTATTAGAAGGAGTTATATGAAAAAGAGAATACTTTTTGTTTCTAACACTGCTTGGAGTATTGCGAACTTTAGAGTTAACTTAATGAAAAAATTAGCAGAAAATGGTTTTGAAATTGTTGCCTTAACTCCCACTGACGATTTTAAGAAAAATATACCGTTTCAGCATTATGATATTAATATGAGCAATAGAGGTACGAATCCTTTAGCAGACACCATTTTATTTTTCAAATTTTTAAGGCTTTTTAAGAAGATAGATCCAGATCTGATAATGAGTTTTACCATTAAGCCAAACATTTATGGTACCATTGCAGCGAATATTCTTAAAATCCCGATCGTTGTTAATGTAGCAGGCCTAGGATCAACTTTTCGCAAATCAAATTTTGTCTCATGGGTTACTAGAAATTTGTATAATTATAGCTTACCTAAAGCGTCGTGCATATTTTTTCAAAATGAAGATGATCTAAAAATAATCAAAAGATCTGTTTCACTTTCTAAGGTACAAGTTGGATTGCTACCAGGCTCAGGAGTAGATATAAACAAATTTAAACCACAAAAAAAAGAAATAAGCGAAAATTTTAAATTTCTAATGCTGGGAAGATTTCTTAAGGAGAAAGGCATTGGCGAATATGTAAAAGCAGGTGCTGAACTGAAACAAATTCATAAGAATCTTGAAATACAACTTCTAGGATTTGTTAATGTGGAGAATCCTAGCGCAATTACAAAATCCGAAATTGATAAATGGCAGAATAAGGGTTTTATCAATTATCTCGGTTCAACAGACGATGTGCGTAAATACATAGCAAAAGCTGATTGCATTGTCCTACCGTCCTATTATGGAGAAGGTGTACCTAGATCTTTGTTAGAAGCTGCTAGTATGGGAAAACCAATTATCACGACCGACAACGTAGGCTGCAAAGAAGTTGTGCAGAACTCTATTAATGGATTGATTTGTAGAAAAAGAGATTATTATGATTTGAAAGAGAAAATGTTGCAAATGATCAAACTGTCTGAACAAGAACGTTATGAGATGGGACAAAAAGGAAGAGAAATTGTAGAGAAGAGATTTGATGAGAATATAGTACTTAGAAAAAACATCAAAGTTATTAACAAATTGATATAAAGCATGTTTGAGTTGACAAAACATTATAACTTTTAGATATATTGAATTATGAATAGAAAGATTAGAAAGCTATTATTGTTCTTAGGAGATATTGTACTTCTCTATGCAACATTGTATCTAACTTTAGTAATTAGACATTTGAGAGTACCAAATGAATCTTTATGGAAATTGCATTTAACACCATTTACAATAATTTTTGTCGTTTGGGTATTTATTTTTTATATCTCTGATCTATATAATTTGAGTCACGCTATCAATAACAGTCGATTCTATTATAGGTCCTTTCGGAGCTTTATTATTGGTGGTTTAATATCGACAATATTCTTTTATGTAGCTCCAAATATTAAGATCGAGCCCAAGACGAACTTAGTTATTTTTGTCATACTTTTTGCAATAATTTTCTTTTTATGGAGAAATTTTTTCAACTGGTCTTTAAAAGCTTATATTCCGAAAGAGAAACTGGCTTTTATTGGGTTCAATAAAAATGTTGAGAATATTATAAAAGAACTCAAGAATAAATCCCATCTTGGTTTTGAATTTAAATTTATTTATATTACAAAATCTCTAGAAAAATTACCACAGTTAGAGGGAATTTCTGTCTATACCGTAGAATCGGAGATAAGTGAATTGATCGGAAAACATGAGATCACTACTCTCATATTAGCTGGAGAAGCAGAAAATTCAGAAAAATTAACTTCAAAATTATTTGATTGTCTGCCTTTAAAGGTTAATTTTATTAATTTAAGTCATTTTTATGAAATTGTTACCGGTAAAGTACCAATAAAAATTATTAGTAAAAACTGGTTTTTAGAGAATTTAAGTGAAGGTAATAAAACAATATATGAATTTTTTAAAAGAATACTAGATGTTTTATTTGCATCTATCTTTTTTATCATATTTTTACCATTTTGGATAATCATATTTATTATCATCAAAATTGAAAGTAAGGGAAAAGTTTTCTTTAGACAGATCAGAGAAGGTAAAAATAAAACTAGATTTACTATTATAAAGTTTAGAACAATGAGGATCTCAAACAATTTTGATCCAACGGAGATCAATGATTCTAGAATTACAAAATTCGGTTCTTTTTTGCGTAAAACTCGTTTAGATGAAACTCCGCAGATCATTAATGTTCTAAAGGGAGAGATGAGTTTTGTAGGTCCAAGACCGGAAAGACCGGAATTAGTAAAGAGATTGGAAAAAGATATACATTTTTATAACGAACGTATGTTGGTCAAACCAGGCATTACAGGGTGGAACCAAATTTCCAGTGAATATCATTCTCCTTCATTGGAAGATACATTAGAGAAATTGCAATATGATCTCTTCTATATAAAGAACAGAACATTCTTATTAGATATATCCATAATTATGAAAACTATCAGTACAATATTTGCCAGAAAAGGGAGGTAATCGCGATATGAGAAAATCAATCATCATGATCATACTATTAATGTCATTTACTCTAAGTGCATTAAAGAATTGGAAAGTTTATACAAATACTACTCATATCAAAGATGTAGTTGAATACAATGATAAATTATATTTTGCTACTTGGGGTGGCTTAGCTATTTATAATCTACAGACTGACAATTATGAAGAACCAAAAACTACGATAAACGGTTTAAATGATAATGATATTAATTGTTTAGAAGTAAATGAGCAAAATGATCAATTATTAATTGGAACTGCTAATTCCGGTGTTAATAGACTTAATCAGAATGAGTTCATAATGCCGATTACTGAAACTTTGGGTCTAGCATCTAAGAAAGTGCATAAAATTATTCAAAGGGATACATTGCTATTTGCTGCTACTAAAAATGGATTAAGTATTTTTTATGATGATCCGGAATTTCCTTTTCCACTCCTTCTAAATAATTACAATTCAGTAAATGGTCTGTCTGCGGATAATATTAAAACCCTACAGATATCAGACGACGGCTATATTTTTTGTGGTAGCGACTATGGTTTGGATTTTACTCATATCGATTCGCTCGATACAAATAATGCTTGGAATGCTATAAATTCAAATAATTCTATTTTACCTGATTCAAGAGTCAATTCAATATATGTAAAAGCCAATGAAATAGTTGTAGGAACTCGGGGTGGACTTGCTGTTTCATACTTTCCTAATTTTAATTGGATCACCTATGATGAAAACGATTTTGGAAATGAGACTTCCTCTATATTTCCCGTTTACATCGATAATAATTTCGATATATGGGCTGGAGCTGGTTATTGGAATGAAGATGACCTATATGTAGAGGACTCAACTGATATAGCAGTTTTCAAAATTTATAATGGAGGTGACTTAGAATTTTTACAACAAGAAGATATGAACCTTTTGGATTCACAAATAATGGGATTTAAAGAGATCAATGGGCAAATGTTTGCTTATACTTGGGGAGAAGGTTTTGTTTCTTTAGATAATAATTCATCAGAGTGGTCAGAGCCAATTAAAGAAAACTGTATTATTTCAAATCATGTTACCGATCTGCAAATTGATCAGAATGATAAGATTTGGGTTTGTAACGGGCAAAGACAATCAAGTATAACTCATAAGAGTGTTCTTGGAATATCGTCATTTGATGGCTCTTTATGGGAGAATTATTCCAAACAGAACACAGAATTACATACTAATAATATTATGTCTATTGCTATAGATGAAGATAATAGAAAATGGTTTGGAGGATGGATCGGAGGAATATCAATATTAAACGACGAATCTCAGGCTTGGGATCGTATAGTTAAGGATGATATTCCCATGATGACTTCAAATACAATTAGTTGTATAGGAAGAGGATTTAATAATAATATGTGGATCGGTGCTTATCCAAATGAAATGATCGTAATGAACAATGAGGAAGAGGTGATTCAAGATTTTGAAATATATCAACCGATCTCATCATATGATTTTACTGCGGATTTTTGGAAAGTTCATTTTTCCACGGATAGAGTTACACTGGGAACTTTTTATAACGGTTTTAGAATTTGGGATGATCTATCCTATCCGCAAGATAACGGTTCATATTGGATAAAACCGCCTTTCTCTGAGCTAACTTCAACTCAAATATTTGCAATTGATTCCAGACAAACTAACTTTGGAACAGAGGAATTATGGATCGCTGGAGGTTCAGGATTATTTTTATATGATGGAAATTATTGGTATAAATATGGAACCCATGTTAAAAAGAAAGTTTGGTTAGATGGAGAATGGTTTTGGAACGAAGATAATCCTGATCCGGAGTATTGGTATTACGAAGGTCAAACTAGATTATTTGGTTCGCAGGTAACTTATCCAACAGCACTATTTATCGATCCATTTGGGATTATGTGGGTCGGAACGAAAACTGCCGGTATAACTGCATTTAATCTTGAAAAAGAATTATTTACAAATTATACAACGGAAAATACTTCGCTTCTTTCTAATACTATAACAGATTTTGAATATGAACCAAATACAGGAGTGTTATATATAGGAACTAATAAAGGGTTAAATGCAGTAGATATAGGTATTACGGAAGACATGAATCAGGAGACTGAACTTTACAATATTATATGCTATCCAAACCCATTTTATCCGGAACAAGGAGATATACTTAACATTAAAAATGACGATAGTCTTACCATGCCAAAAGGTAATACAACCTGTAAAATTTTCAATTTAAACGGAGAATTGATTATAGAATTAGAAAAAGATAAATATGAGCAATTTAGTTGGAATGGTAAAAA
>LSCM01000026.1 GCA_001577185.1 Cloacimonetes bacterium TCS62
TGCTGTTTCGCTTGCTCCTTCCTATTTTGATTATCGAAGTTACTCCAGAGCGGTTGGTTTGGGCATCCAATTTCTATCATTGCAAACTGATTTTGATTTTTCTGTGGAAGAGTATCTAGAACTTTGTGATGATGATAATTGTAAGTTAGTAATAATTTGTAATCCTAATAATCCTACAGGTAATTTGTTAGATAAAAATAAAATAATAAAAGTTTTAGAAAATAGTGATCAACTTGTTTTGATAGACGAAACTTATTTTGAATTTTCGGGTATGACTTTTGCTGACCAAATTCATAAATATCCAAATCTGATGATCGTTCGCTCTTTTTCCAAATCTTTCTCTGCTGCAGGTTTGCGATTCGGATATATTATCTCTCGTCCCGAAAATATACATGAGCTAAATAAAGTGATGACTATTTTTCATTTGAATTTAATGACACAAGTGATGGTTTCCACCATGCTGGAGAACGAAGAAATATTCTTGGAACACACCCGAAAAATAATAGCAAATAAGAAAGAAATATATGAAAAGCTATCTGCAATAAAAGGCATCTCGGTTCATCCATCATCAACTAATTTTTTAACCTTTTCTGCAGGAGATAGAACGAAAGAATTGTTCAATTTTTTATCTAAAAACAACGTAGCAATTCGCCCAGTTTGGCACCATCCAATTTTACATGATCATGTGCGAGTCACTATCAGCAATAAAGGGCATAATGCTGTTTTTTTAAATTATGTCGAAAAATTTATGGAAAGTCAATAATATTCTAATTAAGAGGAAATATGAGAAATAGTATATTAGATTTTTACTATTTTAGCGGAACCGGTAATACACTGCTAGTGGTAAAAGAGATGATAAAATTCTTCCGAAAAAATAATTTGGTAGTCAATTTGAAACGAATTGAAGTTAGTGATCCATCACAGATCAACACCGATCATTTAATTGGATTAGCTTTTCCAGTAGCTGCCCAATCAACACATGAATTTCTCTGGGATTTTTTCAAATCTATAACTTCTACAAAGCAAGAAACAGAGATCTTTATGGTTGATACTTTAGCCGGTTTTAGCGGTGGAGTTGTAGGACCTCTAAAATCCATTCTAAAAAGTAAAGGATATAAACCAATTGCATCTAAAGAAATTAAGATGCCCAATAATCTCAATTTTAAAGAATTTAATGAGGTTAAAAGTGATAAAAAAATCCAAAAAGGTTTGAAGACCGCTAAAAAATTTGCTCATGATCTACTGTTTGGACTAAGTAAATGGCAAGGTTTGCCAATCCCAAATCTTATTCATAAAGTATCAACTAATGCTAAAACCTGGGAATTCTTGCGTAGAAAATTTCGTTTAGATATTGATGAATCAAAATGTATTAAGTGTGGATTGTGTTACAAACTTTGTCCTGTGGATAATATTGAGATGCACACTTACCCTGAATTTTCTGAACATTGCCAGCTCTGTATGCGTTGTATCTCCTTTTGCCCCACCTTCGCAATATTCAATCAATTTAAACCTATCCACACTTACACAGCATGCAAGAGTGACGAGATTCTAAAGGCAAAATGATCTTATAACTCTGAATCGATTTATTTATTTCTTGACCTAATCCACTTACTTCATATATAAAATTTCTCGGAGTATTTAATGAAAAGAAAAAAAACTAAAGTAATTCATGTAGGAAATGTTGCGATCGGTGGTGATAATTCAATATCTATTCAGTCTATGACTAACACAAAAACTGCGAATATTCCTGCAACAGTTCAACAGATCAAAGAGCTAGCAATAGCGGGGTGTGAAATTGTGCGAGTAGCAATACCGGATTTAGACTCAGCAAATGCTATTAAAGACATAAAGAAACAGATATCAATACCATTAATTGCAGATATACATTTTGATCATAAGCTTGCAATTGCAGCCATTCAAGCTGGAGTGGACGGTCTTAGATTAAATCCGGGAAATATTGGAAGTCAAAATAAAGTCTTAAAGGTTGTAGATGCTATTAAAGACAGAAGAATACCAATTAGGATAGGTGTAAATAGTGGTTCAATTTCCAAAAAAATGCTCCGGAAATATGGAGTTTCGGCCATAGCTTTAGTCGAAAGTGCCTTAGAACACGTATCAATTTTAGAGAATGCCGATTATCATGAGATCAAAATTTCAGTTAAGGCATCATCTGTTCCACTGACGATCGATGCATATAAATTACTTTCTTCTAACACCGATTATCCTTTACATCTTGGAATTACCGAAGCAGGTACAGAATTTAAGGGTACGATCAAATCTTCTATTGGAATTGGAAGCTTACTAGCACAAGGTATTGGTGATACGCTCCGTGTATCCTTAACAGCAGATCCCATAAAAGAAATAAGCATAGCTAAAGAAATTTTAAAAGCGCTTCATTTGCGAAGTGGGTTAGATATTATCTCCTGCCCTACATGTGGTAGAACTGAGATCGATATAATTTCACTAGCTGATAAAGTAGAAAAAGCTCTGCATAAATATGCTGATAATGATCTTTCAGTAGCTGTGATGGGATGTGTTGTAAATGGTCCTGGAGAAGCAAGAGAAGCTGATTTTGGAATTGCAGGTGGGAAAAAAGAGGGCTTACTCTTTAAAAAAGGGGAAATAATAAAAAAAGTACCTGAAAATAATTTAGTCGATGAACTTCTTAAATTGATCGAAACAAATTCTTAACTTTTTTATTAAGATAAAATGCATAAGAACTTTCGTTTAACTTTCTTTATCATATCATTTCTTGGCATATTTGTTTTTAGTGGGGCGAAGCCAACTATTGGCAAAATAGATTTTGAAGGGAATACTTTCATAACAAATGATAGATTGAGCTATCAAATCAATTCCAAAAAGGGAAACATATTTAATCAAAAAGTACTGAACAATGATATAAAATTAATCTCCAGATTATATGAACAAAAAGGATTTTATAACATCAAGATTCACACTCCAGTTATTATTCCTAAGCTGCCCGATGAAGTCGATATAAAATTTAGAATTGATGAGAAAGATAATCCCGCAATAGCAAAATTGCAACTAATAGGTAACCACTACATTTCAGATAGAATGATCTTTGATAAGATCAGTAATAATGCAAAAGAATTACCAGATATTCAAATGATCCTCAAGAATATCGTGGATTTTTATGCATCCAATGGTTTCTTTTTTGCTGATATTCAAATAAACAATATAAAGATCATCTCGGATTCTCTAGATGTAACCTTACAGATAAAAGAAGGAAAACATTGTGATTTTAAAGAGTATAAATTCGAAGGTAATAAAGTAACACGCAGGAATACGTTGCTCAAGATATCTCGTTTAAGTTTGGTAAAAGATATCACACGCAATGTTTTACAGCAAGCTGCGGAAAACGTTCGTAGAAAAGATTATATAAAAAGTTGTCAGATAATACCGATCAACCATTCTCAACTTTTATTCAAGATCGAAGAAGATAGAATGAGTAGAATTTCCGGAATTGCTGGTTTAGACAATTCGAAAGAAAAACAAGGTATTACCGGTTTTATGAATTTACAATTTTTGAATTTGTATGGGACTGATCGTTCATTATCATTAAATTGGCAGCATCTTTCTACAACAAAGAGGATTATTGAATTGTCTTATCATGAATCTGGTTTTAGAGATATTCCTATCAATGGTAATTTTATCTTAAGACGTGAAGAGATCGATTCGACATATATAAAGACAAAGTTTGATTCCGAAATGTATTACTATGACCTTTTGAATAAATTTGGGTTTTACTTTGGTCAGGATGATATCTTTCCGCAGACAAACGATCAACAACTAGCAGAGAAACTGAATTTTAGAAAATTGGGTATTTTTTGGCAAAGGATCAATATCGATAATTTTCTTAATCCAACCAGAGGTAGTGAATTTTATCTGAAGTATTACTATATTTTCAGTAATGTAGAAGGAAATAATGTTAAGAAACAATCTGTTGAATTTAGCTGGGAAAAATATTATGATCTAGCAAAAAAAATAGTTTCCTACAGCAATATTTCTGCAAATGTGATCGAAAATAAAGACCTTAGTGAATTTGAAACTTATGAGTTGGGAGGTAATAAAAATCTTCGCGGTTTTAATGAAAATAATTTCTCAGGTTTTCGTATCGGATGGATAAATCTTGAATTACGTTATCTGCTCGGGAACAATTCGAGGATCTTTTTATTTTCGGATTATGGTTATGTAGAATCTACTGAATATACATTTGGAAAATTATTTGGTTTTGGTTTCGGATTACGAACAGAAACAAAGTTGGGCATCTTGGGCATAGATTATGGTTTGAACTATAATGGTAAAAATTTTAGAAATCCACTTGACGGTATCATTCATTTTGGTTTAGAAACTAAATTATAATCTTAAAAAAGTTTTTAATTGATAAAAAAATAAAACATAAAATTTCAATAAAGGAGTATTGATGGAGAAAAGTAATAGTATAAAAGTTGGTGTGTATGTGGATGTTTCAAACATAGCTCAAAATGGTGGATTTGGCATGCAATATGATGTGCTACGGGAATTTGCTTGCCGTAACGATGGTGTAGCAATAAGGCTTAATGCCTATGTAGCTCATGATGAAGAAAAGGCTGAAAAAGATAAAGAATATCAAACCAAATCACAAAATTTTCACTCAATTTTAAGAGATTTTGGATTTAAGGTAATAGTTAAGAAAGTAAAGTGGTTTACTGATGAACATGGTAACCGATATGGAAAATCTAATGCAGATCTGGATATGGCTGTTGACGCACTGATGCAATCTGAAAGACTAGATTATGTTTTGATGGTTACTGGAGATGGAGATTTTATTCAAGTTGTTAGAGCACTGCAAAGTAAAGGCTGTCGTGTAGAAGCTTTAGCTTTCAAGAATGTAGCTCATGAACTTAGAAAAGAAGCTGATGTTTTTACTTCCGGATACCTCGTACCAAAACTTCTCCCTATAGATCCACATCATAAAGATAATGACAAAGAGCTCTTTCGTGGTGTTTGCTATAATTTCCATCATAATAAAGATCCCAAAAAAGGTTATGGCTTTATGCGCTATATGAAAAATTTAAGTGGTAGCTTATGGATAACTGATTCCCGCAGAAAGGGATCTCCTTATGAAACTGCTTTTGTCCATAGTAGTCAGTTTCCAAAGGATTTTGATGTTAACACGCTTCCTAATCGAGAGCAAATCTTCGAATTTGAAACTAAAAAAGACAAGAATGGACGTTTACAAGCTGAGAATGTAAAATTAGTTTATCATTATTAAAATGAACAAAAAAATCGCTGTCATCGTCGTAGGAACAAATAACGTTAGTCTATTAATAGCAAAGAAAGATGGCTTGAACATTGAAATACTAAAAAGAAAATCTGATGTTTCTGCCTTAGGTCGCAATATGGAGAATGGAAAGTTAACTAATGCGGCAATTAGACGCACAAAATCAGTTTTACATGACAATATCCTCTACAGCAAATTAGTAACGGATGAAATTATTGTAATTGCCACAAGTTGCTCTCGAGATGCCAAGAATATTATTCAACTTTCAAATTGGTTAAAAAAGAAACATAATTTAAAATATAATGTAATATCCGGTAAAAAGGAAGCATATTTAAATGGATTAGCAAATTTAAATGAATTCTCTGCAGATAACTGCATTCTTTTATTTGATGTTGGAGGTGGTAGCACAGAATTTACCGTAATAAAGAATAAAGAGATCACCTCTACCAATAGCATCGAGCTGGGTGTTCGAAGATTGGATACATCATTTAAATATGATTTTAATAACAAAATAAACTGGACGAAAAACATGCTGCAAAAGTTCAAAATTCAGAAAAATGATAATTATCGTCTGATTATGATAGGAGATATTGCCCAAAATATAGCTGCCTTAGTAAATGACTATAATGGAGCGACTATGGAAGTTATGAATAAATGTAAAGTAAAGAAAGCAATATTACAAAAACTGCTGGTCAATTTTAGAAAATATCCTGCTACGTTAGTTAAAGATAAATTGAATTCTGGTCAAATTCGTTCAGAAATAGTTTCTACCGGATTAATGATCGTAATTGAAATTTTAACGCATTTTAAGGTGAAAGAATGTACGATCAGTGAACATGGAATTTCATCTGGTATCCTTTATCAATCTGATAAAGAGTTAAAAAAGATGTTGAAAAATTAGATTTACTATATCTTTCGATATGTTGTATTAGGAAGGTTTTATGGAATATTTTGATAATATTAAGAAGCAAGCTGGAAAGCCAGTTCAGATAAATATTAAGAATAGAAAGATCACTAGAGATAATTTTACTTGTATTGCTGGTCCATGCACGATCGAAAATTATGAAGATCTTTTTAAAATAGCTACTAATTTGAAAAAAATAGGTATCGAATTTTTCAGAGGTGGCACTTATAAAATGCGAACTTCTCCATACGATTTCCAAGGATTGAAAGAACAGGGATTAAAGTACATTTATAAGGTGAGTAATGAATTAGAGATGATCTCTGTCTCGGAAGTTATTTGTGCACAGGATGTAAATTTAATGTCACAATACGTTGATATTTTGCAGGTTGGAACGCGCAACATGTATAATTATAGTTTACTGCGTGAATTAGGAAAAATCAGTAATCCGGTTATCCTAAAACGAGGTATGAGTAGTACGATCAAAGAATGGCTTCTTGCTGCAGAACACATAATTGAAGCTGGTAATCCCAATGTGATTTTATGCGAACGTGGAATCCGGACATTCGAAAATTATACTCGTTATACTTTAGATATCTCTGCAATTCAAGCTGTAAAAAATCTGAGTAATTTACCGGTCATAGTCGATCCTTCCCACAGTTCGGGAAGACGAGATATGATCGAATCTCTCAGCCTTGCTGCTGTAGCTGCCGGTGCTGATGGACTTCTAATCGAAACGCATTTTTCACCTGATGAGACTATCTGCGATAGTAAGCAAACGATCGATTTGGAAATGCTGGAAAAAATATTAAGCAAAACAAAGAATATAGTAAAAGTTAGATAGAGAAATTATTTTTTGTTAATTATGAGCTTCCCTTTGCTTTAAAAGAATACGGTTGAATCACAATAGCATCGACGATATGATCTTAGTAGTGTTGTTGGTGTCAGCTAACTTACTTTCTTTGACCATTTGATCAAAACTGAACTTGCGAGTGAATAAATCTTTGGAAAGTTGTAAGATCGGAGTTTGTGGTGCGACGCTCAGTGGCGAAAAATTCCGATTGAAAGATTATATTTCACACTCCTAGTCAGTTATTTAATCAATAAATCTCATTTCATTGGTCAAAGAACTTTTGCGATCTTACAAGCTAGTTTTACGTTATTCTCAACTAGTTTTATATTAGTCTTTAATGAATCTCCATCGCTTAATTCTACAATTTTGGCTAATAAGAATGGCGTAAGTTTTTTACCTTTTATTCCTTTTTGTTTTGCATCATCTAAAGCAATTTTGATGATCTTATTCATCTTTTCAATTGTGATTTCATCTTTGCGAGGTATTGGATTAGCAATTAACATACCCTGCTTTAAACCAAGCTCCAAATTTTTTTTATAAATTGCAGCAATTGCTTCTACTGAATTGATCTGTTCTACTGATAGATCTGAGGTTGATGAATAGAATGCGGGGAAAATATCTGTTTTAAAGCTATAAACCGGTACACCATAAGTCTCCAAAAATTCTAAAGTTTTAGAAAGATCCAATATAGCTTTTGCACCAGCTGATACAACTATCACCGGATTGCGTGAAAATTCTATTAGATCAGTGGAAATATCATAGGAATCATTTACACTCCGATGCACACCTCCAATCCCGCCTGTAGCAAAAACTTTGATCCCAGCAAGTCGTGCCGCGATCATAGTTGCTGCTACAGTTGTAGCACCGACTTTTCCCTCAGCTAAAACTTTACCAAGATCTCTTGATGATACTTTAACAACATTACTACTTTGAGCTAGGATCTTGAGCTCTTCTTCATTTACTCCAATTTTTATCTTCCCATTCATCAAACAAACAGTTGCTGGTACTACTCCCATGCTATCAGCTATATTTTCCAATTTTTTAGCAACCTTCAAGTTCTGAGGATATGGCATTCCGTGCGAAATAATCGTTGATTCTAAGGCAATTACAGGTTTATTATTTTCTAATGCATTAACTACTTTTTTTCCTATCTTAAGAATATTACTTGTCATTTATACCCTCTAAAAATTCAACTTTTAACTTCTTCACACCATATGGTATTAGATCTATCTTTTTCGCTGCAGCATATGATAGATCAAGATCCCGTCCTTTTACAAAAGGTCCTCTATCTATCACGCGAACTACAACTGATTTTCCGTTATCCTCGTTCGTAACTTTTAATCGTGTATCGAAAGGCAAAGTTTTATGCGCGCATGTCATTTTATTCATATCAAATATCTCACCATTTGCAGCAGTCTTTCCATGAAATTTTTTCCCGTAGTAAGAACAGACAAAATATGTAACATTTTGATCTCTTTCCACTGTTTTGTAGGAGCTTGTGAATTTCTTAGGAGAACCTAATTTTGATGCACCTTTTGTAACATACAAATTATTTGAAGTGCAGTTTATTAAAAATAAACAAGATAAAAACAGATATTTTTTCAAAATATTCCTCCTTCCCAATTTACAAAACCAAATCACAAAATTATTATTTTTTGTCTATCGATTTTTACAGTTGACAGAATAGTTCTTAAAAAGATTTTAAAAAAAATTGAGGAAATTAAATGAAAAATACAATAATTGAATATTTTGTAGATTTAGTAAAAATCGATAGTGAATCAAAGAACGAAAAAGAAATTGCCATAAAACTTGCAAAAGATCTTGAAAATCTTGGTGCAAAGATTAAATTCGATAAGGCAAATAAGCAAACGAGTGGTAATATTGGTAACTTATACGCATATTTCTCAGGAAATATTGACAAAGCTCCTTTGCTTTTTAATGCTCATATGGATACTGTAACTCCAGGTAATAGAGTAAAACCTCAAATTTCGGATAAAAAGATAACATCAGATGGAAACACCATACTGGGTTCGGATGACAAATCTGGTATAGCACAGATCATATATGCGATTAAAGATCTAAAAGATAAAAATGAAGATCATGCACCAATCGAAGTATTATTTACAATTTCTGAGGAGATTGGATTATTAGGAGCTAAAAATGTTAACTATGCATGGCTTAATTCTAATTTCGGTTTTGCTATGGATGCTCATAATGTAGGTGAAATAACAATCGGAGCTCCTGCCCAGAACAGTATAAAGTTTATTATTCATGGCCTGGAAGCTCATGCTGGAGTTGCACCTCAAGAAGGAATCAATGCTATAAAAATCGCTGCAGAAGCAATCGCAAAAATGCCAATGGGAAAAATCGATGATGAGACCACTAGCAATGTGGGAATTATTGAAGGTGGTAAAGCTACAAATATTGTACCCAATAAAGTTGTAATAAAAGCAGAAGCTCGCAGCCACAATTCAGAGAAGCTGAAAGAGATAACTGATGAAATGACAAATATACTTACTGAACAAACTCATAAGTATAAAGTAAAAGATTTTACTGCAAGTGTAGATATAGAGATAGAGAAAGAGTATGATTCCTTTCATTTAGAACCAGAAGATAAAATCGTGAAGTTATCTAAAAAAGCCAGTGATAATTGTAACTTGAAATTTAGTGCTCAAATAGCTGGTGGTGGAAGTGATGCAAATATTTTTAATGCGAATGGTTTACCTATGGTAATTGCTGGTACTGGTATGAACAAGGTTCACACAGTTAATGAATTTATGAAAATCGAAGATTTACAAAGTGGTAGAGACTGGATAAGAGAAATTATTAAAGAATATTCCAAAAATAGTTAATTGACTTATATCAGAATATTTGGATATCTTGATACAGGTTATTTTAATTATCTAAAGGTTTTAATTCTACAAAACTATAAAAGGATTTAACATGATCAATATAGCGCTGATCGGATACGGACAAATGGGAAGAATGATCGATAATTTAGCTGCTCAAAACGATTGCGAAATTGTAGCAAAAATTGATCCTCAATTAAAAAGCTGTATTAGTAAAGAAGCACTAGAAGATGCCGATGTTTGTATTGAATTTACCTCACCAGATCAAGTCGTCCACAATGTTAAAAAATTATCTGAATTAAAAAAAAATATTGTTATTGGAACCACAGGTTGGCAAGATTCAGAAGATAAGGTACAAAAGTTGATCACTAAGAACGATGTTGGATTGGTTTATGGATCGAATTTTTCAATTGGTATGAATCTGTTTTTTAAAATTATTGAGCAAGCAACTAAGATCATGAATGTTGATGATTATGATCCTTACGGATTGGAAATGCATCATAATAAGAAGAAGGATAGTCCTTCGGGCACTGCTAAAGTACTTTCAGAAATTATATTAAAGAATATCAATTCAAAAACAACCACTCAGTTTGAAAAACTGGATCGCAAAATTAGAGACGAAGAATTTCATTTTACCAGCGTGCGAAGTGGTAATATCCCCGGGACTCATCTCATAGGTTTCGATTCAGCTGAAGATATAATTGAATTAAAACACACTGCAAGAAATAGAGAAGGATTGGCTTTAGGTGCAATAAAAGCTGCAAAATGGATCTACCATAAAAAAGGATGTTTTAATTTTAAAAATGTTATTGATGATATTCTAATGAATGGATAAATTTATGAATTTGGAATTCTTTAAAATCCAATCTCAAGGAAATGACTATTTATTTTTTGATCTTCGGAATAAAGCGATCCCAGAAGATCTGGGAAAATTATCAAAAAAAATTAGTGATAGACATTTTGGTGTAGGTGCAGATGGGATAGTACTCATCTTGGATGATACAAAAAGTAATGCATTCATGCGAATCTTTAATGCTGATGGCTCTGAGGC
>LSCM01000027.1 GCA_001577185.1 Cloacimonetes bacterium TCS62
ATTCTTGGTTGGAACTAGTGCTTTGTGTAAATTCCTGACCTTCTACATTTGCTTCTATAAAAGGCGGTGTTGTATCTAAATTTTGAATAATGGTATATATACCGATTCTATTTGTTTCATAGGATACGATATTATCTTCTTGGTTAATTTCTTTTCCCATAAGAATCCACTTCTGATAATCTTCTTCCCATCTATACACGCTAAAATTATCTTCCTGTTCATTAACTTGGGTTAGCGAATCTGTTGGATGATAATGGAATTGCAAAGTTACTGTTTTGTTATCTTGAAAATGTCCTAACGAATCAGCTAAGACATCTGGATTTAATGTGTCGATATGGTAAGCAGTTGAATAAGTACCATCTGCTAAAAGTATATTTTGAATATCTGGTTGATTCAGAGGTTCTTTGCTACCGATATTATTTATATAACAAATTGAAGTTTCAGAAAAAAGATCTTCCGGAATTATGCATTCGAGGTTACTATCTAAACTAGAAATTTCTGTTGCTGAAGAATCGATTTCGAACATGTTGATCGTATATATATCTGAAATTATTGAGTTGTTATAATAAGATATCTCATCAAAAGAGATTTGGTCTTCATTAACTATTGCCTTAAATTGTAATGTATTATGTAACATTGGTAACTCACAATAGATCCAACTTGTTTCTAATTCTTCCAGAGGTGCTACATTTATAGAATTAATGAAAGTTGTATCAGAATGATCATACACGATCAGGTCACATGCTTCTGATATTGTCGTTCCCGAATTTCTAACTAGCAATTTTAGGGCAGGTTGATCTTCGAACTCACTTAATTCTATGTGTTCGATTATTAGATCTGGACCTGAAACAACATAGGAGGTTGTTTCTGTCTCAGTCGTATCTCCCAAGGCGTCGACGATATTAAAATGGAAATATATGTGACTTCCGGGACTATATGGTTGAATTGCATTTTCAGTTTCATATCTGGAATTATTGATATTGACCATATTGATCGTGTCATGAGAAGTTTCATTTATGCAGTCTACATAGTTGATCCCATCTTGATCAAAGAAATCAGCTTGAATATATACAGAATCATTAGATGTAGGGTTTTCTGGTAAAGTTACTAAATTCACAACTGCTGATTGTCCAACTGTAAAATTAGTCATTCCTGTAACTTCCATATTATTTCCATAACCGTAGAATTTTACGTATCTTTTGTAAATTGAGTTAACACTATTTGGAATAATAAAATCCGAAGTGGAGATAGTATCGTTTATATTCGGTAGATCAAAAGGATAATATTGATTAATTGGTAACTGGACATCATCCTCGTCGAATACAATGAACTTTCCTTCTTCGATTTCATCTCCTACAAAGGATGACATATGCAATGTGTCGCCTTCAGACAAATTATAGGCATCAAGAGTTACTTCACGTTTTTCTTCAGCTGGTATCATCCTGATCATTGGATCTCCCAATAAAGCACAACCTTCTATTAAAGCTACATTTACAGTAACTCCTTGACCTGCAGCGTAAAACTTTGCTTTTG
Source organism: Cloacimonetes bacterium TCS62 (assembly GCA_001577185.1). Lineage (GTDB taxonomy): Bacteria > Cloacimonadota > Cloacimonadia > Cloacimonadales > TCS61 > TCS61. Next base: position 1,534 of record LSCM01000027.1, read on the forward strand.
TGAAATCGATCGTCTTACCTATTGAACCGATTTGTTTATCGAAAATTCCCTCATTTAATTTCTTTCCAAAAACTTCATCAGCATTTGCATAACCATATCCAGTGAACCCGACATGTGCGATAGCCCCTTTTTCAGGAATCAAGATTAGTTCTTCTCCAATACTTGAACTTTGAGGTAAGTTAAATGCTGAGCCATAACAGGAAAGACTTGCTACTAATGGATAATTTTCATTATTAAAGGTAGAAACATCTGCCTCGTTGAGCAAGTTGTAATCTGCCCAAACGTAACCACCACCATGACCCATAAATTGAACAAAAATAGCACCATCATTAATACCGCTTATTAAAGATGTAGTATTACCATTATAACCATCTGGAAGATCATCTGTATTACAATAAACTCTTTTTGTGTAATAGTCGTCCGGTATCCATCTATTCTTAATACGCTCACTTTGTTTAGCAAAAAAAGTACCTTCACCCGGATTCCCACCAGCAGCCAAGATCACACGTGAATGCCACCTATCTTCGTAATTTGGATCATTCATATAATGTATTGATTTATTAACTACATCCTCAATTTGATCTTCTTCCCAGATAGAAATTCTTCCTATACTAACATCTGGAACCAGATCATCACCTACGATGCAGCCTAACCAATTGTCACTTGGGATAGCTCCTCGTCTTTGTGCCCAAATATTTTTAAAAGGTATTAAATTATATCCTCTGTTGCTGCTATCATCTCTTTCATCAGAAAGGCCATCACCCAACAAGAGAACATGAGAAACTGTAGGAGTACTCCAATTATTATAAGCAAAACTTAAAAATTCTTTCATTGATTCAATTGAGCGTATACCGTTATTGAATTCATCGAAGATATCTTGTATGGCAACTATTTTTGTATTGATACCTTGACTTTCCCAAAGTTGTTTGTAGATAAGAAGGTTTTCATTATCTGTAAATTCTTGCTTTGTAATGATCAAATATTCAGCTAAGTTTGCAGGAACACGTAAATTTGACGGAATATTCGGTCTGATGAATTTCGGTACTTTCTTCTGATCATTAGTTACAGCATAGTATTCAGTATTTTCAGATACAATACTATCTTGGAAGGATACAGTATAAGGACTTCCTCCAGCTTGGTAGAAGGATTTTATCTGGAGATTTTCTAGAAAGCTGCTTCCTATTTTATAAACGTATATACTGTCATTTGAAAAATTCTGTATTTCAAACTGATACAATTCTAAAGGTTTATTATGGGGTTTAGTAAATCTTAATTTATTGGTATCTGTTTTATATTCTCGCCAATAAGATAATTCAAAATAATCTAGTAAAACTTGTTCATTTTCTATATTTGGAAGTCCAGGAACACTTACATATAAATTATTTTGACCGTGTGAAAGAATTTGATTCGGTATTGGAAGAGATTGTGAATCACTATCAAACATTTGTTCATTTTGCCCAAACCATTCATGTTGATCGATCAGAGAAGAATTGATATTTACCTGAGCATAATGATTTATTATTTCATATGCATATTGACTATCATCATTATACGTGGATCCATAAAGGCAGACTTTTGCATCAAAATGACGAATTGTAGACTGATGTGGATATTGTAGATCGAAGGGGAAAACCTCAAGGGTGGGAGCATTGATCTTTTCCCAAAACCATATGTCTTCACGATAAAAATCAGTAGTGTTGAAATCAAATTGTGCACCCAGTTTATTACTTGTGTTTTGTTCTTCTAAGTGAACAGTTTGTTTAAATGATTCTGGAATAATAAATTGATTTGCATTAATATTTCCCAAACCTCCATTCTCAACTGCCATTCTGCTTCCGGTATGATTTGTTAATTTTAGAGTATAGACATTTTCTGAAGTATAATCATCATAATAGCTCTCTTCGCCAAAGTTTCTATCTCCAAAGAACTCAAAGTAATCTCCCGGATCAAAAGAGCCATCAGCTTCTCCCACAAAGTGGATCGGAATTGCACCATTTAAATCGTGAAGTTCTAGATTCCGAGGATCTATTTGGTCCCAATCGAATTCCATCTCAAACATTATCGGATATTCTGGGTCAGATAAAGTTTCAGTAAGTAATTCGTAACTGATTTTATAAATTCCTTCTTCATCAACTACGATCTGTATTTCACTAACTAGATCGCTAGAGCGTGGTGGATAACTGCTAACGGGTTGTTTCTCTCTTCGCCATTTTTTCGAGAATTTATTATTTAGAAAGAAAGAATCTCCCAATTTATCAATATAATTATTGCTATTTAAATAATTTCGATTTTGAGTAAGATCTCCTATAATATTCACTCTTATTTGTATTTTTGTGGTGATGAGTAATTCATTTCGTTTGGGTATGTATTGGAATGGGAAAATATTCAAACCTCGCATTTTTCTGTCACCAATAAATGCTTTATTTCCTTTTCCGAGGAGATTTTCAGGATAGAGTTTAAAATTATAGTTAACATCTCTTACTTGATTTTTTGTATTCTGTTGAAGTATTCCGGTTGCAGGTTGCAACTTAATTCCAGTACGAGTTCGTTGTTTTTTCTCTATAATCTGGAAATCTATATCACCATTTGTGGGAATACCAATGATTCCATTAAAATAAGGTAGTACTGGATAACCTGTTTTTGAGGTGGAAATAGCATTATCACAGATTATTTGTTGGTATATCTTAGAACTTTCATGTTGATCTACTATTTCGAAATCAGGTAGATTAAATTCTATTACCATTGAACTAGCAGATTCCTGAGTTACCTGTATCGGCTGAGCAAAAATCGATGATATCAGTAGTACAAGTCCAATTGAGAAAATCTTTCTTATCATAAAATTACTCCTTAGATGATAATAATTTAGAATATGAGGTAAAAATGAAAAATATAGTTTAGCATTTAGGAATTTAACTGTATATAGTCAAGAAAAAAATGTCATAATTGATGTAAGATCAATTTTAAAGCACTCAAACATGCCTTTTTGCGAATTTTATCTCTAGTCCCAGATAATGTTAACTTTTGATGTTCGAGTGATCCTTTTGAGTTTAGAGCTAAATACACTGTTCCAACCGGTTTTTCTTCTGTTCCACCAGTAGGTCCGGCAATCCCAGTAATTGCAAGTGCAAAATCTGTTTGGAATAGTTTTTGAACATTCTGCACCATCTCAATGGCTGTTTCGCCACTTACAGCTCCACAAGAATCAATTGTTTGTTGTTTCACTTTTAATATTTTTGTTTTAATCTTATTTGAGTAGCTTACTATCCCTCCCATAAAATATTCTGATGCTCCAGATTGATTTGTAATTATTTCTTGCAACATGCCACCTGTACATGACTCTGCACAGGCAAGAGTCTTGTTTCCACTTAAAAATTTGCTATGTACTTTCACCGCAAGATCATTTATCTGATCATCTATGGCTAATTCTGCTTGAACAGGTTTAGCTTTCCATTTTTTTGTCTTTCCGTGCTTGATTTCACCTTTAGTTTTAGCATCACGGTGAAATTCTTCTGGTATTTCTCCCTTAATATTACGTTCAAATATCTTAACATGATGATTTCTGAATTCAACAACATCACCTTTTTTTAATTTTAATCTTTGATGAAATACTGTTTCTCCATTAACAGAAATTCTACCTTCATCAATTAAATTTCCGATTATTTTATAATCATTTTCAATACCAGCAGCTTTCATCAATTGAAAAAGATAGATAAAATCTTCTTGATCTATCCAAAATTTCATTTTACATCCTTTTAATAACTTTTAGCAAATATGACTCGTTGATCACTTTCCTTATTACAATAGACACACTTACCTTTATCTTGTCGTTTTTCTAAAGGAATGCAACGGATTGTTACTTTAAGTTTATTTTTAATATTTTCTTCACATAGAGGATCTCCACACCAATGACTTCTTGCAAATCCTCCGTGAATCTCTAGTTCCTTCTGATTCTGTGGTGTAAAGAATTCAAAGAATTTTTCTTTAGAATCGATGTCTACAGTATTCTCATTTAGAAATTTCAGAGCTTTCTGATAAATATTTTCTTGGATATCATCCAGATAAGAGATCAAATTGTCAGAAAAATCATTTACATCGACAGCGGATTTATCTTTTGGTGCCTTATCGCGACGGCCCATGAATACAGAATTGTTCTTAATATCTCTTGGACCTATCTCTAACCTAATAGGAACTCCTTTTTTTATCCAGTCCCAAAGTTTTTCTCCACCTCTCATTTCACGAGTATCGATTTTATACCTTATTTTATTCTCATCATATCTGAGTTTACTGAATTTTACAGTTAGTTCATCAATAAATTTCATAACACTTTTCTGCTCTTCAGTATTACGGTATATCGGTACAATTACTAAATGAAGTGGGCTTATCTTAGGTGGTAAGACAAGACCGTCATCATCACTGTGAGCCATGATGAGAGCGCCTATCAATCTTGTAGTAACTCCCCAAGATGTTGTCCAAGCATACTCCTCAAAACCTTGATCGTTCTGAAATTTAATATTTGCAGCTTTTGCAAAATTTAGACCCAGGAAATGAGAAGTTCCTGCTTGTAGAGCTTTTTTATCCTGCATCATAGCCTCAAAAGTATAGGTGGAAACAGCACCCGGGAATTTTTCCGATTCGGTTTTTTTACCTTTAATTACAGGAATAGCTAATTGATCTTTAGCAAAATCAGTATAAATATCGAGCATTTTCAATGTTTCTTCTAAGGCTTCTTCCTTTGTAGCATGAGCTGTGTGTCCTTCTTGCCATAGGAATTCACTGGTTCTCAAAAATAATCTGGTTCTCATTTCCCAACGTACGACATTTGCCCATTGATTTATAAGAAGGGGTAGATCACGATAGGAATCAATCCATTTGCTGAAAGAAGCACCGATGATCGTTTCACTGGTTGGTCTTACAATAAGCTCCTCTGTTAATTTCCCAGCTGGTTTTAATCCACCACTACCATCATCTTCCAAACGGGAATGAGTTACAACTGCACACTCTTTAGCGAAACCTTCCACATGTTCTGCTTCTTCTTCGAAAAACTTTTTCGGTATGAATAGGGGAAAGTAAGCATTTTGATGGCCAGTCTCTTTAAAGCGCTCGTCTAATGTATTTCTAATGTTCTCCCAAATTGAATATCCCCAAGGTTTAATGACCATACACCCTCGAACTTCACTGGTCTCTGCCATATCAGCAGCTTTTACAACCTCTTGATACCACTCAGGATAATTTTCATTTCTCTTAGGATTTATTGCTGTTCTTCTTTTCTTCGACATATATAAAAACTCCTATTTTAAGCTAACTTTCTCTTTGAATTTATTTCAAAAGTTAAATTTATAATTTAGCTACTATTGTCAATTCATAAAAATAGCTAAATTTGAACGAACTTGACAGATAAACTGTTAATAACTATTTGTTAACAAATTTTTGGTTGGAAGTGTTATGAATAAATATGATGTAATAGTAGTTGGAGCAGGACATGCTGGAATTGAAGCTGCATTAGCAGCATCCCGTATGGGAGCACAAACATTGGTTTTCGTTGTGAAAATAGAGACCATTGGAAGAATGAGCTGCAATCCTTCTATGGGTGGTCCGGCAAAAGGGCATTTAGCTAGGGAGATTGATGCTTTGGGTGGTGAACTTGCCAGAGCAGCAGATCTTACAGGAATTCAATTTAGAATGTTGAATAGGAAAAAAGGTCCGGCTGTATGGGCACCAAGATCACAAAATGATAGAGTCAAGTATGCTGAATTAATGCATCATACGCTGGAGAGTCAAGATAATCTGGAAATTAAAGAATCTATTATTGATGATCTTATTTATGACAAAGATATGAAAACTATCAAAGGAGTAAGATCGCATCTGAAAGAAGAATATTTTGCTCCGAAAGTTATATTAGCTAATGGTACTTTTCTTAAAGGGAAAGTTTATGTAGGCGATGTTCATTATAGTGCTGGTCGAGCTGGAGAACCAGCTGCTAATTTACTTTCTGATTCACTTACAAAAGCTGGATTGAAACTAGCACGTTTTAAAACTGGAACCCCTCCGAGAATCGATCTTCGAGACATAAATTACAATGAACTAAAGGAACAACCTGGAGATAAAGATCCCCAAGGTTTTTCTTATTATCGTGATATCAAGTTAAGAAATGATGTGAGCTGCTATTTAGCTTTTACTAATGAAAATACTCACAAAATAATTAGATCTAATCTGAATGTTTCTTCGTTGTATGGTGGTTATATTGATGGTGTGGGACCAAGATATTGTCCTTCCATTGAAGATAAAATAGTGAAATTTGAAAGCAAGAATCGTCATCAAGTATTTATTGAACCGGAAGGAGCTAATACCAATGAAGCTTATGTTAATGGTACATCCAATAGTTTACCACCGAGTATACAAAAGAAGTTAATACATTCCATCCCTGGTTTAGAAAAAGCAAAAATAATTAGATATGGATATGCGATAGAATATGACTATATTATTCCGGAAGCTATTCAAGCAACAATGGAGACAAAATTAATTTCAGGATTGTATCTAGCTGGTCAGATTAATGGAACTTCCGGTTATGAAGAAGCCGGTGCACAAGGTCTTGCTGCTGGGATAAATGCTGTATTAGCTTTAGATGATAAAGATCCCATAATATTTGATCGTTCAGCCTCTTATTTGGGAGTTTTATTGGATGATTTGGTAACCAAAGGAACAAATGAGCCTTATCGTCTATTTACTTCCAGAGCGGAATATAGGCTATATCTTCGTCAGGATAATGCTGATGAAAGATTGATGCCGCTCGGCCGAAAATTGGGTTTAGTTAGTGATGTACGTTGGCAACAATATTTAGAGATGAAAGAGATCTTTGATCGTGAGATGGATTTTTTAAAGAACACGACATGTGATCAACATCCAGATCTCAAAGAGCCGACAAAATTTGCACAATTACTAAAACGTCCGGAGATTACATTCGAAGAACTAGTTGATTTTGGTTATACCATACCTAACGATCTGGATAAAGATATCCAAAATAGGATATTATTAAATATAAAATATGAAGGCTATATAAAAAGACAAATGGTAGAAATTGAAAAATTTGAAAAGATGGAGCATACGAAAATACCAGCAGAAACTGATTATATGAAAATTGATTCTATTGCTTATGAAGCTAGAGAAAAATTAAATAAAATAAAACCAACATCGGTTGGACAAGCGTCTAGAATTCCAGGTGTGAATCACACGGATATTACTTCATTGCTTGTTTATTTAAAAAAACAATCCCAAAAGTGAGCTCTTTATGAAAAAATTATTATCTATTATACTCATCAGTTTATTTATTGTAAGTTGTATGAATAAAAAGCAGATCTATAAACAAAACTTAGTTAATAAAATTGAAGTTTATCCACTTCCGAGCTGGATCTATCATACGCCAAATGATTGTATTGTAGGTATCTCTCATAAGAGTACTGACAAAGAACAGATGATAAATTCTGCTAAACAGATGGCAGCTGTGATAAAAAGTCGAAATAATTCGTCATTTACCGTTGAAAAAACAGCATCCACAACAAAAGAAGAGATATTAAGATCTGGGAAGAGTGATTTTAAATTAAATGTTTCAGCATCACCAGAAGAAACAAAACAGATCTATGAAAATTTGCAATTGATCAATTTTACAATGGTCCATGGATATTACATAGGCTTATTTAGTGAAATAAATAATAAAGAAATAACATCAAAATTCTATGTTGATAAAAAACCAGAATTCTTTGAACAGAATAAACTGCAAGTAACTGATAAGTACATTGTTTACTATGCAACATTCAGCTCGGCATCACTTATCAAAGCCTGGGAAGAAGCAAATGAAAAAGCAAGATTGGAGATCGCAAAATATTTACAAAAGCAAGTGCAATCTGCTATTATTAATAAAAATGAAAGTATAGATAAGAGAATTTCAATAGAAACAAAAATGAAACTGGAAAAAATTGATTTAGTAGAAAGCTATGTTACATCACAATTAAAAGATAATCTTAGAACCTATCAAGTGTATCACAAAATTAGGGTAAAAAGGTTTTGAAAAATTGAATAATGTGGGGAAAAGGGAGAAATATGAAAATAATTGCTGTAATTCCAGCTCGATATGGTTCATCTAGATTTCCCGGTAAACCTTTAGCTAAATTAGGTGATAAATTTATTATTCAACATGTTTATGAGCAAGCTCAAAAAAGTGGTTTGTTCAAAGAAATAATTGTAGGAACGGATGACCAGCGTATATTTGAAGCTGTTGATAACTTTGGTGGAAAGGTTACTTTAACTAGCAAGCAACATAAAAGTGGAACTGATAGAGTGGCGGAAGTTTGCAACAAGATGACCTGCTGCCATGATGCAGATGTTATTGTCAATGTGCAGGGAGATGAACCTTTTATTTCTGAAAAGCCACTTAAAAAGTTGATCGCTGAATTTGATGATCCTGATGTTCAAGTTGCAACTTTAATGCACACTATCACAGAAAATCTGGAAGATCCAAATGTCGTTAAAGTTATTTGTGATGAAAATAGTGATGCGATTAGTTTTTCACGAACTTCTTTTATTGATGAAAATTATGAGAATTTTAAGCATATTGGTGTTTATGCTTTCCGCAGAAAATCACTTTTTGATTTTGTTAAGCTATCACAAACTAAAAGAGAAAAAAATGAAAGACTTGAACAACTCAGACTTCTTGATAATGGTTACAAAATTAGAATGGTGTTAACTGATTACAAAGGGATTGGAATAGATACACCTGAAGATTTGAAAAAAGCAGAAAGACTCATTCAAAATAGATAATAAAAAACCCTCCTGATTTTTTTTAGAAGGGCTTTACAAGGCTACCATTCGTAAGATCGAGAAAAGCAGGTAGCTGCACAACCATTCCGAAGGTAAACTGCTCGCTTTACTTCATCATTATCACCTTCACCTTGTGGTATAGTTAAGCTGATCGGTTCAGAAAGTGAATTTTCACCAGTTATATCAACGTTTTCTATCCAATACCAATAAGTCTGATTACCCACAACTAAAAATTCATCAATGTAAAGATATTCTGTGGGTTCAGTTGTTGTTCCTTGTACTTCGATTATCTCACCTTGATTTATCTGGATTGCTTGACCTATATTTTGAGAAACAGATCTATAGATATTTCAATATGAGTTATTCGTTTCACTTTCGGTAGTCCACTGAATTTCCGGATTAGAATCTATGTAAGAAGTAGAGAAATTACTTAATGAAACAAAATACTTTTTTCATAAATTCTCCGAAATTTTTCCTAAATTGTAAATAAGCTAATGTAAGTCAATAAATAATTGTCACAAACT
>LSCM01000028.1 GCA_001577185.1 Cloacimonetes bacterium TCS62
TACATACCATGCGAATTGATTACATTCACCAATACTGAAGTTCCTAACACTTGCAAAGATTTTCCGGTAATAGGATTTTTATCAATTAATCTATTGATCTTTGAATGTAACTTTTTCAATTTCTCAGAATTTGCTATCTTTATATCGGTAGTACCTGAGACTGCTATAGCTTTAAGGTTTTTAGATCCAAGTATTGCACCTAATCCCCCACGACCAGATGCTCGATCTTTATCATTCATGATTGCAGCATATGAGACTAAATTTTCACCAGCAGGGCCAATACATGCGATCGATGCCTTGTCTTTTGTGTTCTCCTGTATTAAATTCATTGTATCGTGAGTATTCTTACCCCAAAGATTATCTGCACTTTTTATCTCAATATTACCGTCAGTAATGTTTAGATAAATTGGTTTGGAAGATCGTCCTGCAATTATCAAACCATCAAATCCCGCTTTTTTTAACTTCTGACCAAAGAAACCGCCAGAACTCGAAGTACTTATTGTATTGGTAAGAGGAGATTTGGACGTAACTTGGTAACGACCAGCAGTTGGAAATACACCAGTTAATGGTCCTGTCATAAAAGTAATCACATTCTCAGAAGAAAGTGGATCTATATCTTTTTTACAGTGCTCAGTGAACAATTTAACACCAAGACCTCTTCCTCCAATATATTTTCTTCGAATCTCTTCATCTAAAGTTATAAGTTCTTTGTCTCCTGTGCTCAGGTCTATTTTTACAATTTTATTCATCCAGCCATTCATCTCAGCCTCCTATTCATAAAACTTATTGTATTTTTCACGATGCTCACATTTAGAGCACTTCTTTAAATAATATTGATAAACTGATTTTGGTAATTTCGAAATATTTGCACTTCTAGCAGGACAAACATGACAAGGTATTTCTGGTTTTAACCAAGCTTGAGGTGCATGTTTGAATAATTTCGCTCCCTCTAAGATCACTACTCCAGCACTAGTTCCAAGTCTTGTTGCACCTGCATTTATCATACGTATAGCGTCTTTGAAGTTTGAGACTCCTCCGGAAGCTTTTACACCAATATCCGGTCCAACCGTTTGTCGCATTAGTTTAACATGATGCTCAAATGCGCCAAATGCGCCAAATCCTGTAGAAGTTTTAACAAAATGCGCTCCAGCGTCAACAGCTAGTTCACAAGCTTTTACTATCTCTTCATCTTTGAGATAGCAGGTTTCTAAAATCACTTTTACATGTGAGGGTGAACTAGCCTGAACAACTTGACTAATATCTTCTCGGACATAATCATATCTACCTTCTCTCATAGCTCCAACGTTTATGACCATATCGATTTCTTGAGCACCATCTTCTACAGCTTTTTTTGCTTCAAGTGCTTTGATCTCGCTTATATTCATACCCAGAGGAAAACCTACAACACTACAAACTAAGACCTCACTGTCTTGCAATTGATCTTTTGCAAATTTTACATATGCCGGATTAATACAAACAGAGATAAATCCGAATTGTTTAGCTTCTGAACAAAGATTTACAATTTTTTTTTCACCTGAACTTGATTTCAGTTCAGTATGATCTATCATTTTGGCAATTGCATCAACATTGATCTCTTTCATAAAACCTCCCTTAAGGCAACTTATCAATTTTCCTGAGTTGACTTAAATTTAACATAGTTTTCTAATTTATCTTTATATACATCACTAGTTTCATTTTTGTTTACTATTACAAGCTAATTGGCCACACGCTGCACTTATATCGGAACCACGACTTTTTCTGTAGGTTACATTATAATCTAACTTATTCACTTTTTTAAAGAATTCCTCGATCTCCTTCTGAGAAGGTGTTTCATATGGTAATCCATCAACTATGTTCCATTTAATCAGATTCAACTTGCAGGAAATATCACCCAGAAATTTCAATAATGCTGTAACATCCTCCTTAGCCATATTAAAGTTCTTAATCATGACGTACTCAAAAGTAATTCGATAGGATGTTTGCTTTCTAAAATCTAACAAACTATGTTTAAGTTCTTTTAATGGAAATTCTTTACTAATAGGCATCAGGATTTCACGTTTTGACTGAATTGCCGAATTAAGAGAAACAGCTAACTTGAATTTTAAATCCAGATCAGCTAATTTGTTGATCATTGGATTAACGCCGGCTGTAGAGATCGTAATCCTGCGTGGACTAAAATTGAAACACTGATCACTCTGAAGAATTTCAATAGCTTTTAGAACATTATTATAATTATCCAAAGGTTCACCCATCCCCATAAATACAATGTTTGTAAGCTTGTGTTCCCTTAATTCTTTGATAGCTAAAAAGATCTGGGATACAATCTCGTGTACTTCCAGATTTCTGATAAAACCAAGTTTTCCAGTAGCGCAAAATTGGCAATTTCTAGCACAACCAACTTGCGATGAAACACACAGCGTGTTTTTTCCTTTATGAGGAATAATAACCATTTCAATGTAATTATGATCCTTCAATTCTAACAAGTATTTTGTCGTTTCGTCAGATGCGGTTGCTATATCTACAATTTTAGGGAGGCTATTATCATAATCTTTATCCAACTCTTCTCTAAAATCTTCTGAAAGAGATGTCATCATATCAAAATCTAATTCTTGTTTATTATATAACCAATTGAAAAGCTGTTTTTGTCTGAAATCCTTAACATTCTTGGAGTGAAGGTAAGAAAGAAAATCGTCCGGTAAAAGTCCTAGAATATGTTCTTTCATTTTTTCTTAAGTTTGTTAAATTCCTGCAAGGTTATAATAACATGTTCATGGTTGTTCGAAACAAGATTAACTCGATTGTTATAATAATCGTTCTTATCAACATACATTTCTTTATCTTTGTACATAATTCTCAAACCCAAATCAGGAAAATCATTAGCTCGCTTCTGATAATAGTTTTCTTCATAGTGCAAGCAACATAATAACCTACCACAAGGACCCGATATTTTTGATAAATTATTAAGTAAATTTTGGTCTTTAGCCATCTGAATAGTTACTTGATTAAAATCCTTTAAAAATGTTCTACAGCAATATTCTTTACCGCACATTCCCAAACCACCTAAATGACGTGCGTCTTCCCTACCAGAAGTTTGATGAAGCTCAATTCTTGTTTTAAATACATTAGCCAATTCTCTTACAAAGTCTCTAAAATCCACTCGTCCATCTGCAGAAAAGAAAAATGTTAGTTTGTTCCCATCAAGCTGATAAACTGTTTCTATAAGTTTCATAGTAAATCTGTATTTGCTTTCGAGTTCAATAAATTTCTGATGTGCTTCTTTTTCTTTTTTCCGAACTGCCTCTAGCTGTTTAAAATCTTCATCCGTTGCAATTCGTAAAATTTTATCGATTTTTTTATCTTTGTATTCTTGTTCTAGATCTTCATTTTCTATCGCACAATTTACAACTTCACCAATGTCTTCTCCACGTTCTACCTTCGCTATTACTTTCATTTCTGGTGAAAGTTCCAAATTCTTTGAGTTTATAAAGTATTTCGTCCTTTCAGTTCGAAAGATCAATTCAACAAATTCGTGCATCTATTCTCCAATACTTTTATTCTTTACTGATCAAAAACAGATTTATGGACCTTTGTGTAAAGGTCTTTTTCATTCGCAGTGATCCCTAGTCCTCTGCGGTGTTTAACAATAGCCGCCGTTTCGAAAAACTTATCAAGTCTATATTTATTATTTACATCACCCCAAACAAAGGAATGTATAATATTATTTAGCATAGTATTGCCAAATAACTTACAAGCTACTCCAATTACAGTCCCTGTGTTAATTGTAGTATTTATAGCAGTTTTTGTGTGATCCCCAATAATTGTCCCCAGGAATTTTAATCCTGTATCGACCAACTCTCCATTCGGATATAGGTACGATTTTACATTTTGGTAATTATTCTTCAAATCACTATTACTAGTTCCCGCTCCAATATTTACCCATTCTCCAAGGTAACTGTGACCTAGAAAACCGTCATGCTGCTTATTTGAATATGCTTGGAAAATTGTTTCTTCAACTTCTCCACCTACCTTGCAAACAGGGCCAATAGATGTTCCCTCATAGATCTTAGTACCACATTTTACGACTGTTTTCTTTCCAATAAACACAGGACCCATTATTATAGAATTTTCCATAATTTTAGCATTTTCATCAATTATAACAGGTCCTTGTTTCGCATTGATTATTACTCCGGGAGCAATTTCTGTCTTATCTCCCAACCAAACATTGTAAGGATTGATAATTGTAACTCCAGGATCGGCTTGAAAATTATTGTCTCTTTCATAAAAAAAATCAATAAAATCTTTCTTGATCATCTGTTTGTTATGATCAATTAATTCCCAAGTATAATCCCAGAGCTCAGCATCCGCCAAGTTTTCAGCTTTCATATCTTTAAATATATTCTTAAGATCATTAGAATCCATCTCATTATTTTCTGGTTTACATCTGGCAGCAATAATAGCACTTTCTTTCTTCAAACAGGTATTATTAGATAAATTTCTGATCATCTTTAAAAGTTCATCATTAATTCTTAACCTACTGTTAATAAAAATGGTATCTTCATTAGTAATTAAGTTTACGTTCCAATCGGGATGTCTTTCTTTATAGATATTTTCTAGATCTTTTGAAATAACAACATTAGTTTCATCCTGATCCAAATAAGATAAAATTCTTTGTCTTAACTTTAATACTCCACTCCTTAGATCACCTGTAGAACGCGTTAATGTAAGCGGATAAAAATTATCCCTTTTCTCATCATCGAAGATCACAAATTTCATATATGCCTCTTTTATTTTTTTTATCTTGAATATCTACAGATTTTAGATTATTTTAATTCACTATTTTTTTTTGGCTAGCTCAATAATTTCTGGCTCTAAGTTCTTATACTTTGGTATTGACATTCCCAGATTAGCATTTATATAAGTTGGATCACATATAGTATAATTTGATTCATTAAAGATTACAGAATCACCTTCCACTATGGAATTAAATTTTACCGCAGTGGAAATGTGTCCGGGAAAATCTAAACCAATAACATGTAAGTTTAATAATTTACTCACCAAAAATGAATACAAAATTGATCGATCTTCACAATCACTATATGGATAGAACAACATTTCATCCGAGAAAAAACTTTTCTCCTTTCCAAATTGTTCATCATCGGTTTTATATTCAAAAGCAGTTTGAACAAATCTAAGTAATATATTAGCCGCTTCCGTTTCTGATCTACCTTTAAGAATTGTTTGAAATCCTTCAGTAAGAGAGTTTATAGCAATTGGAGAAAGTGGTGCATTGAAATACACATCAAGATTAGTTTGTGGATATTTCTGAAAAAACTTTATTGCATTTGTATCATATTTTACTGGAATATTATACATTTCTTTTCCATACTTGAATTTCAGTTCTTTCTCAACAATTGCTGAACCTATCTTAGGAGATTTATCTACATTCAAATTTATCAGTGCATCAGAATCAGGATAGCTTTTCTCGTATGTTTTAAGTGCTATATTAAGTTTTTGTTTCGAATTGAATGAAATTGCATAATATCTTGAATTATCTATCATCACATATGACACATTATAAATTTCTTGATTAGTTGGTAATAAAAGGTATAAATTATCTTCATTAAATCCTATTTTAGAATCATAACCAGATTTCGTTAACAAAAACCAGACAAACATTCTTTGCAAGTTTTCATTCCCAACGACAACTCTACTGCCGATTTTATTGATCAATAAGCAATATCCCCAATCATTTATTTCCATTTTTTCTTTATGAATTTTTAGCTGTTCTATCAAGGTTTTATAATCAGTGCTAGAAACTTTTAACCAGAATTTCGAAATTACTTTTTCATCTAATTTGTCCCAATCCATTGTAAATTTATCTTGATAATTATAATCCATTTTCAAACCAAAATAATCAATTTCAATAACTGGTGCACTTTTATCTACTGCGAAAAGTACATTCTCTTTTTTTTCGGGTTTCTCTATGTTAACCTCGATTTTGCTTATCTTTTTATCATCATTAACTTGTTTCAGCTCTTTCGGTTTTGTTTCTGGAACCTTAATTGGTTTAGGAGTGTCATCAGGTCTATTACTTTTATAAGTTTTGAACTTTTCCCAATTCGTTTCTAGGAAATTTGCAAACTCTGTATCCTGTTTTTCTCTATAAGAATTAAGTTGTGATGCTTGCTTCTTTTTCCAATCATCAAAATCATTTTGAGCAAAGAGCAATCCAGCGATAATGAATAAAATTATTATTGGAATTCGTTTCATTTTTCTCTCCTTTTTTTACCAATCAGATAACAAACTCTAAACATTTAATTGTCAATAGATAAGTTCCTGCTGATTTTTTATCAAAATATTTTATCATTTCCATTTAAAAAAATTGAATAAGCTAAATATTGAAACTAAGATCATGTAGAAAGGTTGTATAAGCATCCAAATTGGATAGAATTTAAGTCGATTTCTATCCTCATGAAATTTTTCCATACTGATCTTCAAAAAATTATATTCGCAAAATCCTCTAACTAATAATATTGTTAACCCTATCCAAAAATGGGTAAACAGCATTATAAACGGCATAATCGTAGTTAATAACACACTGATCAGATAAAAGAAAAATTCAGGATTTAACAGAATTTGCCATTTCATATTTGAAGCCCAACGAATTCGTTGATTCATCAATTCAGCCCAATTCTTAGTAGGTACTGTGTAGGCATAACTATGCTTAGAAGTGGATAATCCGATCTTCTTACCTGTTTTTCTTATTAACTGCATAAGATTAACATCATCACCAGATATTAAATGTTTTATCTTTTCGTATCCACCTACCTCTTCAAAAGCACTTTTTTTAAATGAGATATTTTGCCCAGAACATGAGAAAGGTTTACCAGAACTAATAGAACCTCCGGCTGCTGAAAACATAGCAAGAAAATCAAAATATTCAAATTTTGTAATAAATTGGGCTTGGCTCCAGCTATCGATCTTAGTTCTGGAAAATCCTATGACCATATCATTATTTGGATAATTTGCTACCATCGATTCAATCCAATATTTCCCGATCATACAATCTGCATCTGTTGATAGGATTATTTTTCCTTTTGCTTGAGTAATAGCTTGTGATAATGCATTTTTCTTTGGTGATATGACTTCTTCTCTTCCTGTAACATTAAGCAATTTAACAAAATTCCATTTATCAGAAAATCTTTGAACAATTGAAGCAGTTTTATCATCAGAATCATCATCTGCTATAATAACTTCATAATTCTCGATGGGATAAGATTGGTTAACTAATGAAGTGAGTAATTTCATGATAGTTTTTTCTTCATTCCGGGCAGCAATTACTACAGAAACAGAAGGTTTTTTGTAATTAATCGCAGATCTAGTTTTTTTTAACCCTACCCAGAAAATATAGAGATAATAAAGATAGATTACAAAAGCTATGCCTGTTATAATAATTATAAAATTCATTCATTAGCCTTCAATAATGAATCCATCAATGCATCCAAAGAATTTAGCGAATCCACTTGAGATTTCAGATTATCAGGATCTAACCAATTTGGACCTTTCCACATTAAACTTTCGGGTCTTGTAACATATCTATGATTTTTCATTATCATTGCATTATGAAAATCAATTGGTGGTGGCACATGTTCGGGAACCATCACGCGATGATTCGGTCGGGTGGTATCGGGATAGGATGGAACATGTCTAATTGAATCCGGCCATACGTAAGGTTTCCCACCTAAATCGATAATCAATGAATCCTGATCATTTTCTCTATATCTTGTTGGATAAAAATTATAGTTAAGTGAATCTGATAATAGGGTAGGTTGAGTACCTACAATGAATATTTCCTTTCGAGTTTCATCATATTTATTTTTGGGTAATAAACCAGTTTTTTTGGAAATGTCTACTGAAACAATGCCATTAGGTTTATTGAATTCAAGGCTTGCACTATTAACAATAGGATTTCCTTTTGTATCTTTAGGAGAATCTAGATGAATTGCTTTTTTCATTATATATGGCCAAGATGGTAGCGCAGCAGTAGCTCCTGATTGCCTTTTCCCCAAAGTTGAATTATCATCAAATCCAACCCAAATGCCAGTGACAAGTTTTTTATTGTAACCAATAAACCAAGCATCACGAAAATCATCCGTTGTACCAGTTTTACCTGCAGCGTTCCATTTATAACTAGTACTACCAAGAGTTTTGTATCCAGATTGCCAATGAATTCCTCTTCCAGTGCCTTCATCTACTACAGATTGCATTAAACTGGCCATGATATAGGCAACTTGATCATTAACAACACGTATTTTCTCCGGTTTATTTGCTTCTAATATTTTTCCTTCAGCATCTTCTACTCTTCTCACAAATATAGGTTTTGTTCTTTTTCCACCATTTGGAAATGTTGTGTAGGCAGAAATTAACTCATAGGGATAAACTTCTATACTACCGACAGAGATCGTATAATATGGATAAATTGGGGTTGTTAGACCAAAAAGTTTTGCATAATCTACAACTTTCTCCGGTCCCAAGTCATACAAAAGTTTTGCAGCAAAAATATTTCGGGATTTTTTTAAACCTACCCTGAGACGTGTATACCCGAAAGTTCTTTGAGAATAATTGGAAGGATTCCAAAATAAAGTATCATTCTGAACAAAAGCTATAGGTTCATCTTTAATTATAGTAGATGTTGTGTAACCATTTACCAGTGCAGTAGTATAAACGATCGGTTTAAAGGAAGATCCAGGTTGTCTCTTTGCTTGCATCATTCTATTGAATTTACTATGATTATAATTTCTCCCTCCGATCATCACACGGACGTAACCGGTTTGTGGCTCGATAGAGAAGACACCACCTTGAACATAAGGAGTTTCAAAATTTAAAGTATCAACAGGGAAGTCTGAATATTTGAATTCATAGTCATTCTTCTCTTCAAATTTCATCAAATTCAAGTTTAAAACAGAATCAGCATACATTTGAAGTTCAATATCTAAAGTCGTATAAATATTCAAACCACCAGCAAATAAAGCGTTTGTACCATATTTTCGTTCAAGTTTCCTTCTTATATGCTCAATAAAATAATCATCTGCACCTTGATTCCCTTCAGGATGGTAAAGTTCAAGTTTTGAGTTTAGCGCTTTAAAATATTCTTGATCGTTGATCACATCCTCTTTGAACATTCTTTTAAGCACAAAATTTCTTCTTCTAACAGCTCTTTTTGGATAGCGAAAAGGATAGTAAGCACTTGGTAGTTGTGGCATTCCGATTAATAAGGCAGCCTCTGATATATTCAGATCTTTAGCATCTTTTCCAAAGTACTTTTTTGCAGCTATTTCGATGCCGTAAAGTCCTGGTCCAAAAGGAGATTTATTCAAGTACATCTCTAAAATTTCATCTTTTGAAAAATGTTTTTCTATTCTAATAGCTAATAGCAACTCTTTGATCTTTCTAGGAATTTTTTTATCTAAACTGAGAAACATATTTCTGGCAAGTTGCTGAGTTATTGTACTTGCTCCTTGTGAGAATCTTCCTTGTTTGATATCAATAAATAGAGCTCTCATGAATCCTATAAGATCCATACCCCAGTGTTGATAAAATTTTTGATCCTCTACAGCAATAACACCATCAATCAAATATGGTGGAAGTTCAATTAGATTGGTAAGTTGCCTTTGTTCAACAGAGAATATATGAATCAATTTATCATGCCTATCATAAACTGCTGAACCAACTTTCATCTCATAATGTTTAAGCTCGGACAATGGTGGAAGCTCTCTACTGTAATAACGAAACAAACCAAAACCAATACCAGCAATGAACAATATTATAACAATAAAAATAAATAAATATTTCTTAATATAATCTTTCATACAAACCTTTTTCCAAAATTATTTTAGCTATATATCCAGTAACAATACCTGTTACAATTCCCAGTAAAATCAACAATGGAGTCAAATAAAATATTGAGCTTTCTTTGATCAATATCAGACGAACAGCGATAATTTGTCCCAAATTGTGCGCTGCAGCACCCAATATACTTATTCCAACAATACTGAATTTTATTCTACTTTGAATAAATATGATCATCATGACAAAGGATAGTAAAGATCCGGTAATTGATAAAACAGTTGTTGGGCTAAGAATAGTACCCGATAAAAAACCACCGATCAAAATTTTAGACAGCATCACAATAAAAGCTGAACGGTATTCATTTGATATCAGTAAAATTAGTATTACAATATTCGACAATCCAAATTTCAGAAAGGGAAAAGGTTTTGGAATAAAACTTTCTACGACATATATAGTTACCGCAATAGCAGTTAACATAGCAAGATGTGTGATAGATCGTTTTTCTGAGGTCATTTCTCCTTCTGGTATCATGTATTAACCTATAGATAAAAATTTGCGGGAATCCCATAAGTCAGGAATCCCGCAGAAATTATCAATAATACTTATTTAATTTACTTATTTGCTTTCTCAAAATCGGTCATAAATGTTGCAAGATCTTGAGTGGCTTTG
>LSCM01000029.1 GCA_001577185.1 Cloacimonetes bacterium TCS62
TTATGAATTGGATATGAACAATTCAAATTATTATCTAATTTACTAATCCTATTAGCGATAGATCTTTCTCTACGATATTCAGTTATTCTGTCTTCAATATAGTTTCTTTGTTTGATCAGTTTTCTATAGTTTTTGGGTAGATAATTATTTTCATATTCAATTTGATAAATGTTATTCATTTTAGCGGCTATACTTGCTAGAGTAGTCGAGTTTGCAGATATAGTAAGCACACTATCCTGATCTTCCATCTTTACATTAACAATTTTTATACCTAAGTACCTAATAGAGAGAGAAAATTCTTCGGCAGATAATGCAGTAAAACAAAGAATTAGAAGTAAAACAAACTTAATTTTTATTTTCATTATTTTGAGATTTGAGTCTCATTTTTACATATTGTATCCTTTGTCCAACAAGATCAATGATCTCAAATTCCGTGTTATCTTCCAAGGTAATAATTTCATGTTTTACCGGAATTCTGTTAAATTGGTCAAACAGAAAATCAGCCAAGTTATCGTAACTTTCATCATCAATATTCAGCTCAAATTCTTCATTAAGTTCTACAATAGAATACATTCCACTTATAACATATTCATCGTCATTTTTAGGTACAATTAAAGGTTTTTCTTTATCTAATTCATCACGTATCTCACCGACCAATTCTTCAAGTATATCTTCAAGAGTGATTAAACCCGAAGTTCCTCCATACTCATCAACAACAATAGCAATCTGTATTTTTTTTGTTTTAAATTGATTAAACAATTTTTGAATTTTTACATTTTCAGTAACTATAATTGGTGGCCTTAATAATGAACTTATATTTGATGTCTTGGAATTGAGAATGACATCTTTCGCATAAAGAATTCCAGTGATATTATCTATGCTTTTTTTATAAACCGGAATTTTAGAATGGCCAGAATTATTAAATAACTTAACAGCATTGGATAATCCTTGAGAATAGTCTAACGCTTCAATATCAACTCTAGGCACCATGATTCCCTTTGCTGATGTAGTAGAAAACCTAAATATACTCGATATTATTTTTTTCTCTGTCTCCTCTAAAGAATGCTGAGTAGATTCCGATTTAACAAGATTCTTAATATCTTCAGTTGTAATTTTACCATGCTCTAATCTAGTTTTTTTGGTTGAAAACAAAGTACTGATTAATTCCAATATTTTTATCAATGGCCAAAAAACGTATTTTACGATTTCTAATAAAAAACTAGAAATTTTTGCAAATTTCTTAGGAGAAGAAAAGGCTAATAATTTAGGAGTTATCTCACCGAATACAAGGAGCAATAAAGTCATTATAATTATCTCGGAAGTTAACAATATTGATTTTGAAGTGTGAATAAGGTACTTTTCACCTATGTTGATGGCAATTATTGCAGCAGTAGAAGATGCTGCCACATTGACTAGAGTATTACCTAATAAGATAATTATCAATAATTCTCGAGGATTTTTTAAAAGTCTAACAATTCTACGAGAATTTTTACTTGCTTCTTTCTCGATCTTAATTAATTGTAACTTGGATAATGAAAAGAATGCAGTTTCAGATCCAGAAAAAAAAGCGGAAAGAATTAAATACCCAATTATGGATACAATCGAAAATGTTTCTTCCAAAATTTACTATAACTCCTTATATTAATTTTAAATATTTTTTCTCTTTAGATCGCATGATGATCGCATCATCCTTTTCCAAATGATCATAGTCTAATAGATGTAATAAACCATGTAAAAAAAGAATTTGCAATTCTGAATTTAAGGATCGATCTTCTTTTTGTGATGCTGCGACATTACTGTCAATGATTATATCGCCAAGTAAAGGTATATTTGGTATATCAGCTTTGAAGGAGATTACGTCTGTAAACTCATCTCTACCAAGATATTTTTTGTTTAGCTTTTTGATAGAATCATCCGAACACAATTTTAAAGAAACAAAACTATCACTATCCAGCTTTTCGTGTTCGATTATTAAATCAACTATTTTCGTGAATAGTTGGATCGGGATTTTAAGGTCAGTGCCATTGCTAAATTGAACACTATTTTCTTTCTGGGTATTCAAGACGCTTTCTATAAACTCCTAATAAAATTGGTAACATATACGATTTAATGATCTCTAATTCTTTTATGGTTATTGGGCATTCATTCAGCTGCTCTTCCTCGATTAAATTTGATACAGTTCTATCTAGTACACCTTTTATGCTATCTTCAGTTACATCATCTAACGATTTAGTCGTTGATTCAACTATATCTGCAATCATGACAATAGCTGCTTCTTTAATTTGAGGTTTAGGTCCATTATAGTGAAAATCTTCATCATTTATCTCAATTTCTGTTTTTTGTGCTTTATCATAAAAATACTTGATCTTTCCTTTACCATGATGTTGACGAATTATTTGAATAACAGGTTGAGGAAGATTGTATTTTTTTGCTAAAGATAAGCCATCATTTATATGATCACGGATCACTCTAGAACTTTCATTAGCCATCAATTTATCATGAAGTTCAGTTGATTCAGAATTATTTTCAATAAATAGATTTGGATTTTCAATTTTACCGATATCATGATAATAACTTCCTACTCTTGCAAGTAAATGATTTGCTCCTATCGCTTCTGCTGCACTTTCAGCTAAATTACCAACGATGATCGAGTGATGATAGGTCCCGGGGGCTAATTTAGATAACTTCTGCATAAGAGGATTTTCAAAATTAAGTAATTCCAATAGTATTTGCTTAGTTGCTAAATTTAGTTTTTTTTCAATGAGAGGTGTGATAATAGCAAAAGCAATAATTGAAATTAAACATGAACCAATTCCCCATAAAATGTGTTTCCCATACAAAGTGATGCTATCCATTCTGATCAGTGAAGTTGCAGTGATAGCAATAAAAAAAGAAGCTATTAGATAAAGTGTTTGTGGATAATATTGCTGTGTGTTTTTTATTTTTTTTAATGCAATTATTCCACCTAAAGTACCCAAACTTAAGATCACAGGATTAATAATGCTCCAGTGTAGGAACAATGCAACTAATATTAAATTAATAAAATTGTACAAAATACCGATAAGGGGATTAAAAATAACTGCTATAAGTAACACGGAAAAACTGAAAGGTATCAATAGAGAAGGAACAACCAGGATATAATTAAATAAAATTGTCACCATAATAGTAAAAAGGAGACTACTAAGTATAACAATAAATCTTTGAGTAGAAGAATATCTTGATTCAAAAAACATCTCTAAAATATATTTGAACAAGAACAGTATAAAAAAGCTTAAGACGAAGACTCCTAAGAAAGGTAATACACCCAAATCGTCTGGTTTATTGGAATGATAATCAATAGCAGCTTGTTTCAATGATTTTAGTTTCAAGATCTCTAAAGAAGTTACTTTCTGATTTTTTCCTATTATTTTCTCATTTTTTTGAACTTTGCCTATTCTAGTTTGAACTTTATCTTCTGCTTTTTGCTTTTCCAATTTGGTTATTTCTTGATCAACAATAATATTTTCAATTAAAATCTGATCAGCAATTTTCTTGATAATTTCATCTTCGATTTTTTTTGATGATAATAAAGTTAATTTTTCTTTAGCCTCATCTAAACTATACAATCTACCTAATTTGTAGGGTATGATTCTGTTAAACTTTGCAACTTTGATTGTTTGATATTTATAATCGTTAGGGTAAATTCCAATATCAAATATTTTTGTGAAATTTTCTGATAAAATATTGTAAAGATCCTGTCTTATTTTTAAATTAGATAAATAGCGAATAAATTTTATCTCAAAATTATAACCCTTTTTACTTAATATTTTTTTTATCTTAGCAGGATCGTTTTCCGAAAATTGTTGGAAAAAGAAATCTAAGTTTTTTTGAGCGTTAAATTTTAAACTTTCTGAAACTTTAAATATCGGTTTAACTTTGTCAGCAGCTAGTTCACGTTCTATTTTAAGTGTTTCAGGACTTTTTTGAACATAAAAATCAAATGGCGCAATTATATCTTTTTCAGCGATCTCGCCAAGTTTCAAGTCGTAATCATAAGAAAAAGACCTATAGGGATTAATAAAGAAGTATAAGCCTGAGATGATCAATGCTGTTAGTATAATTAAATAAAGTTTTAAGTGTTTCATAATCAGAATGTTAAGAAAGCCTCCCAAAATGAGAGGCTTTCTAAAAGTTATTCCTCAGATCAATCTCTTGGAATTTCAAAGATCTGATTTGGATATATCAAATCTGGATCTTTAATTTTATCCTTATTTGCTCTGTAGATCATAGGCCATTTTGCAGCGTTACCATATACTTCAGGATATGAAGATATCTTCCAAAGACATTCTCCTTTATATACTTTCCATTTGTAAGGTAATCCACGGGGAATTTTGATAACTTGATCCGGATAGATTAAATTTGGATCTTTAATTTGATCTCTATTAGCTCTGTAGATGATAGGCCATTTAGACATATCACCATAAATGAAACTGTAGCGAGCAATCTTAGATAACCAATCACCCTTAACTACAGTATATGAATCTTCATAGTACTTAGGTTTGGCATTTTCCAAACTCATTGATAAATTTTCTATCTTGTTATCTAGATCTGAAAAATCTTTTCTGTAATCGGGAGCTTTTGCATATTTTGTTTGTTTATAATCTTTGTATTCTGCAATCAATCCACGTACTGCTTTTTTTGTTTTCCAAAGTTGTTTATCGGATAAATTATCCCAATTTGCAATTTTTTTATTGAAATAATCAATCTTCCTCTGGATCATAGGAAAATCTGATTCACTTACATCAATATCTTTAAGAATTTGGTTATACACCATGTCATATTCTTCATTTGTTTTAGCTAATTTAGCTTTCAATTCTTCGATCTTTGCGGAATACTTCTCTTGATTAGCTATTGCGTCAGCTTTCATTTGCTGATAATCAGCCAATGAATTTTCTAGATTTTCCCAATAACGTAATCTTTCTTCTTTTTTTAATTCCTTATATTCTTCTTCATTCAAATATGTTACTTTTGCTTGAAGAAATACGGGGACAATTATTAAAACTGCTAATGAAATTATTAATATTTTCTTCATTTTCATACTCCTATTCCATAACCTTTAATTCATGTTGATATTTAATAAGGCTCTCTAATTCAGCATCTTTCTTTGAAAGTTCAGCTTCAAGATTATCCATTTCTGTCTTAAGCTCATTAGCTTTTTCCTCTTCCATATTAGCTTCCGATTCTGCTGTATCTAATTGTACTTTAGTCACCGGTGGTGGTGGGGGAGCACAAGCAGATAACAAAAAAGAAGCTATAATCACTAAACCAAATAAAAGTTTAAATGTCTTTTTCATAGTATCTCCTTTATAATTTTTTTTTAAAATTACTATTTTACTACTTTACGTCTAATTATCCAGAATAAGCAATGATTGTCAAGGAGAAAGCAAAATATAATAACATTTTTTAATAAATTTATTAAAAAGAGATAAAGAAAATTTTTTAATTGACAATTTAATAAAACAAATAACAATTTAAGAAGTAGATATCTTTTAGGGGGTAAAATGAGTCATAAAGAACGTTATATAGTAAAGACTGGAAAAGGTAAAATACTAAAATTTACTGATGAACTAGAAACTGCGCTTAAGATCAAGGAAGAGCACAAAATCGAAGGTGCTTATATAGAGGACAAAAAAAATCCTAAAAAACATAAACAAACTTATTTTCATTGATAATCACTGAGTTATTTCTTTGAAATTAAAAAGAAAGATTACTTTATTACTGCTTTTGGTAATAACACCCTTGGGCTTCCTAAGTAAACTTTATAATGGTACCTATGCAAATTGGCTAAATAACTCCTTTGGTGGTATATTATATGAAATTTTTTGGTGTTTGGTCATATTTTTTTTCTTGTATAATTCAAAAATATTGAAAATAGTCTTCGGTGTGTTTCTTATTACTTCTTCATTGGAGTTTTTGCAACTTTGGCATCCACCTTTTCTACAATTAATTCGAAGTAACTTTATAGGAAGAACGATCATTGGAACATCATTCGTACCTAGTGATTTTGTCTACTATCTGATAGGATCTTGCTTAGGATGGTTTATTCTTACTTGGATAAGCAACCTACAAGTTTCTAACTGACATTACAGCAATTCCGACTAAAACTGATCTTTTGAGTATTTCTTTATCTAATAGAATTGGGGAATAATCTTTATTATAAGGTTGCAAAAGAATTTCTTTCCCTTTGGAAAATGTTCTTACTTTTTTTAAAGTGACCTCTCCATCAGTTTGGATTAAGCAAATTCTACCATCAGCTGCATCCCAATTATCATTCTGCTTTATGATTACAACATTTCCGTTAGATATGTAAGGATCCATGCTATCTCCGCTGGCATAAAAAGCAAAATATTTGTTAAAATTACCATTTAAGGAATTTGTGTCCATCATAATATGATCAAGTGGTTCTGCTGCTTCAATCTCTTGAGGAGAACCACAACTAACTCCCTCAAATATAGGAAGATAATAATAATCTCTATCTCCAATTTTCTTAATATTTCTTGTTGGGAACATCGAACCTTCACCAGTGATCAACCAATTGATATTTATGTTATAAGTAAATGCGAGCTTATCTAAGAAATCGTAATTTGGGTAAGTTTTTCCTTTAATATAGCGGTTTATAACCACATTTGAAGTATTTAATTCTTTTGCTAAACCTACTTGGGTTAACTTCAGCTTTTTCAATACAGTCTTTAATCGTTTACCAAAAGTCATTCTAACCTCCTACAAAGCATATTAACTACAAGGTTAAAAGAAGAACAAGTAGATTAACTGTCAAGTTAAAAAAGTTGTTTGTAAAAACTCTTGATCAACCAATGTAAATTTTCTTGTTTTTTGAAGAAATTACTTCACCAATTATCTCGACCCATTCGAGACCTGAAAGTTGTAATTTTTCCAATAATAAATCAGCTTTTTTATGAGGAACGGATAAAAGTAAACCACCAGAAGTTTGCGCATCATACATTAGCATTATCTTATGTTGAGGAAAAGAATTACTCTGTAATTTCACATATTTTTTGCAAAATTTTTCATTACGAAAAGATCCACCCGGGAAAAATCCGGCTTTAGCTAGCTCCAAAGCTTCCTCAATAATAGGAATAGAATTAAAATCTAAATTTATAGCAGTATTTTCATTTAACATTTCATGTAAATGACCAAGTAATCCAAAACCGGTGACGTCTGTCATAGCGTTTACACCGACATTGATAGCAACTTCGGAAGCTGTTTTATTCAATTCTCGCATATGGAAGACGGCTTTATCTATAGCATTTTTAGATGCCTCATCAGCTTTAATTGAAGTAGTAATTACTCCCATTCCTAAGGGTTTAGTTAGAATTAATTTATCTCCTGGTCTGATAGTGTTATTTCTAATAATTTTCTTAGGATGAATGGTTCCAGTTGCGGAAAGGCCATATTTCATTTCTATATCTTCAATTGTGTGACCACCGAGAAGAATGGCATTTGCTTCTTTGATCTTGTCGAGTCCACCATGTAAAATATCTTTCAACATACTTTTCGAGATATTGCAGGAGTCATATGTTACAATATTGAGTGCAGTGCGTACCTTTGCTCCCATAGCGAAAACATCACTCAAACTATTTGCTACAGCGATTTGACCGAAAATATATGGATCATCGACGACAGGAGTAATGAAATCCAACGTCTGTACGATTGCAGTATTTTTAGAAATTTTGTAAGCCCCAGCATCATCATTAGGACCTACATCGATTGCTTCGCCATCAGATGCGTAATAATCTAAATCTTTTAATATTGATGTTAAGTCCGCCGGACTAACCTTACCAGCTCAACCGGCAGCTTTAACATGCTGTGTTAATTTTATTATCTCTTTCTTCGTATTCATCTTTTCTCCATTAATAAAAGTTTAAATGTAATGTTGAAATCTTTGTGTCAAGCAGAACTTAATTTTATTGTACTGAAAGAGAAATAACTGTGGTAATAAATAAAAAGTGACACCCAAACCTGCCGCCTGAGAAAACGATTACCTGATTCGGTCACTCTTTTATCATTAGGTTGATAACTCGCTTCTTCTCTTCATCAATCTGTAGCTTTTTTAATATAATACCATCCGGTATCTGGCTAGCACAGATCTTACTATCTGAGTTTACAATATCCGGAGTTTCGTGAATCACCACAATGTCACCACTGGAAATTCTGGGTGACATACTATTTCCATTAACCTAAGAGCGCAATAATTTTTTCTTTATCGGCTAAGAATGCCTTCAGAATTTCAGCATAATAGAAAAAATCGTTAAGAAATTTCAATTGAGTATGTTAAGAATTATTTTCTGTTTGAGGAATTGATAAGAACAGATTTTATTATCCTTCGACTAAGCCTGTCCTGAGCTGTGACGAAGGGCTCATGATGACACAAAATTTTTTGTAAAATGAAGACAATTCCTAGTTAAAATAATTTAGTTCGAAAGCAGAAAGTTTAGATTTTTCTATTGGCTGGGAGTTTTTCTTGGTTCGTTCTTTTGTCGGTACAAAAGAATGAATAATTAACTGAAAAACTGCTAAAAAGTGATACCCAAACCTGCAACCAGAAACGATTATTCGATTCGGTATCTCTTTTATTATTAGATTGATAACTCGCTTTTCCAGTCGCTTTTTCAAATCTGCCATTAGCGGTTTTTTCAGGTAGTTTCTTATCAGAACGAATCCACTTTTGCAGGTTTTTAAGGGAAGTCTTGTGTCTCCTAAATGCTTTTATCTATTAGGTTTATCAAATACTTGCTCGTTTAGGGGTTGGTAAATGATCGGTAACTATCCGTTTTCCAGCTTTTTCGTTTTTTCACTTTCTGAAAAAACGGTATTTTAGGGCAAAATGAAAAAACGGTGAAAAAACGATCGAAAATTCGCAATTATAAATTTTGAGAATCAAATCTATTCTATAACTTGAATCTCATTTTCATAGACAGGCACAAAAGACATTTTCATTTTACCAAGTGGTCCAGGTGTTACTTTGAGCACTTCATCGAAATCAATATCTTGAAAATAATATAAACGTTCATTAGTCTTGAAATAATACATCTTACGAGATGAAATAATATTGGAAATTAGTTGAGCACAAATTGAACTCATTTTAATATCTTTAACTGTGTTAAAAGCCTTAGCAGTAAGATTAATTATATCTTTATTTTTGACATTTTTTTCAAGATATTTAAATCCATCTTGCGATTGAATATCTACCGACGTCTTTTGTCTTGTGATTTTATCTTGAATTCAGGTTTACAGTGTATCATCCTTAGTGCATGTTTAAATGCATTGTATTCATACCGATCAGAGAAATCTTAAGCAAAAATTACTAAGAATTTAGAAATATTTCCAAGGCTTTTGCTATTCTGTTAATCAACAACAATCCGAATCAGAGGAGGAGCAACCACAATTACACGGTGTATTACTATGTTTTCCCTGTTGATATTCTATAATACGTTCCTTCCTTAAAGCATTTAGATCTGATCGATCAACAATAATATCAAAATCATCTTTAGGTGCTGTTGTGCAGGCATATTTCTGTTCTCCTTCAATTTCAACTACACAGACTCGACAACATCCATTGACTCTATTACTTAAATAGCAGGGTGCTGGTAAATGGATCTTATTTCTTTTAGCTACATCAACTATATTTTTATCAGTTGATAAAACACTTACTATTTTTCCATCAATAATCATATCTTTCACTCCTAATTCAATTTTCTAAACCACTCTAAACAGTAAAGCCATCTCACCGAGTATCCTGAAGGTCTCCAGTTCGTATTCTTCTAAAACGATAACATCATATCCCTGATTCAGCAGTCTTAAAAGAACTCGCTTCTTCTCTTCATCAATCTGTAGCTTTTTTAATATAATACCATCTGGTGTCTGGCTAGCACATATTTTCTATTAAAATTTTTTCTAATTATTCAACAGTGAAGTTTATAAAAAAATGAAAATTATTGCAAGGGATTTATCATTTATTACACATCTCGTCATGAAGGTTGTAGATACTCTAATGCGCCCTTCATTTCATTACGGCGTGTCAGACTTCACTTTGCGCTCCGCTCCAGGCGAAGAATTGTTATATTATCTTAAATGTCTATTTGAAAAAGCCCTACCTGATCCGGTTTTAAGGTAGCGTTCGAATGCAGTAGCTTTTTTATGATTTGTAAATGCTGTATAACAGATCAGTTCCCAAGGTTTTGATTTTGAAGTATGAGTAGATTTTCCCTGATTGTGCTCAATTAATCTTTTGTTAACATTATCAGTAATGCCAGTATAATAACAATCAGGTTTGATAGTGCTTTTGATTATATAAACGTATTTCATATTAGTGCTCCTTCGTCAAGACTACGGCGCACAGACTTCGGAAT
>LSCM01000003.1 GCA_001577185.1 Cloacimonetes bacterium TCS62
TTGGTCGCATGAAAGACCTACCTCCAACGTTTGGAACAGCTTTTATTAAGGAACTAAGAACAATTCCGGCAAAAATTAGTAAGATATTAGAAAAAAATGATGACATAAAGAATATCGCTCAAACAATAAAAGATGCTGATAATGCTTTATATTTAGGGAGAGGAGTAAACTATCCAGTTGCATTAGAAGGTGCATTAAAATTAAAAGAAATATCATATATCCATGCTGAAGGATATCCTGCGGCGGAGATGAAACATGGGCCAATCGCATTGATCGATGAAAATATGCCTATCATAGCCATTGCTCCGGATGACGCAATTTATGAAAAGATATTTTCAAATCTGGAAGAAGTTAAAGCACGTAATGGGAAAATAATCTCGATCGCAACAGAAGGTGATCAAAGATTGCAGGAAATTTCTGAGAATGTTATCTATATTCCAAAAACAATTCATACATTGCAACCGTTATTATCCGTTATACCATTGCAGCTACTTGCTTACCATGTTGCAAAGATGAGAGGATTGGATGTAGACCAACCTCGCAATTTAGCAAAGAGTGTTACAGTTGAGTAAAGATTATTAAATTCTTAAAAAACATATATTAAATTTTTATGAATAAAAAGACAAGAAGTGTAAAAGTTAATGGAATTATTTTAAGGAAGACAAAACATCGTGAGACAAGCCTCATCTTGGATGTTTTAACAAAAGAACTGGGTAAAATACCAATAATTGCTAAGGGAGTTCGGAAGGAAAAAAATAAGAATCAAGGTCTTTTTAATGTTTTGTATGAGCTAGAGCTCTCACTTTATAAAAATCCTAATTCCGACTGGTACATTTTAAAATTGGCAGATTTGATTAAATCACACACATATACTCAAGATTTTGAAGTTACAATATTAATGCAAGCAGCTATAGAGATCTATCGACAGATCATAATTCCAGAAGATGATATAAAAGAGCTATACAAGCTTTTACAAGTCTACTTAAACTATATTAAAACAGTTGATAAAAACAAGGTCGCTATCTTTTGGCGATTCTTGCTAAGACTTTTTCTAATAGTAGGTATTGATTTCAATCTTAGCAATTGTATTAATTGTAATAAACCTAAGGAATATTTCGCGTATTTTCCACAAAAACATGGATTTATTTGTGACAAATGTTATCGATCTGTTTACGAAGATTTTGTTTTCATACTATCAGAAGATGAAAAATTTATTTTCTCCAATTTAGAGAAGATTGGAAATTTGCTGGATGAACTTGCATTATCAAGATCAACAATTTCACAAGTTAATAGAATTTTCCTAACTCACTTATCAGAGCATTTTCACAAGAATTTCTACTTAAGAAGTTTGGAGCATTATTGATATATTGAAAAGTTATTCATCCTTTATATGACTTATCGAAAATTTGAAAATAATGATGATTTGAGCAACTACTAAATTTCATAAAACAATTACTAAATACTAAAATTCTATATCGATTTTGTTTTGAAATTAAAAAATATCGCATACCATTAATTTACGTTTTAAGTACAAAGATTTTATTAAGTCTATATACACCATAACAATTGACAAACCTACTATCGATTTTTTTATTGTTCAGAAATGAAAAGAAAAGATATAATTAATCTTGCTTTATTCGCATTAATATTCGGATTTGCATTATATCGTTATGTCAATAAAGAGATCGTTGTGATTCGATCTGAATTTTTAATGGACACAATAGTAGAGATAAAAGGTACTAGTGCTCAAAATAATGTTGAGAGTATCATTGATAGCACGTTCAAACTAATGGAATCGTATGAGAAACAATATTCATATTTCGATTCTACAAGTAATATCTATAGATTTAATCACTCTGAAAGTGAATACTTAAAGTTAGATGATGATCTGCTACAGATGTTAAATTTGAGTAACGAATTATTCTATAATACAGATTCTTTGTATGATGTTTCTATAGGTCCTTTGTCTGATTTATGGAATTTTAGTAGAAAAGAAATTCCTGCAGATGCATCGATTGCAACTGCTTTAAAACGGGTTGGTTTTGATAAATTACAAATTGGAAATAAAAAAATATTCAAACCATCAAAAATGAAATTAAATTTTGGGAGTTTAGTTAAGGGATTCATAGTGGATAAAGCGGTGGAATACCTGAAATCCAAAGATATTTACGCTGGTTATGTCAATGCTGGTGGGGATATGAGATTGTTTAATCTAAAGACTGACCTTAAGATCGGTATTCAACATCCACGCAAAAATAAGAATAAGCTAGTCGGTGTACTTTCACTGCAGGATAATGCTGTTGTAACTTCTGGAGATTATGAACGGTACTTTGTTCAAAATGGTCGACGTTATCATCACATAATTAATCCGAAAACTGGTTATCCGCACAAGAACACAATATCGGTTACCGTAATTTCTGAAAAAGCATTGCTAGGGGACGCTTATTCTACAGCACTGTTTTTACTGAATCCACAAAAGGCAATAAGTTTGGCGAATAAGATTGTAAACTTAGAAGCATTTATAATATTTGAAGATGATGAACAATTAAGTTCAATTTGCACAGAAGGATTTGAAAAATATGTAGATAAATGGGAAACTTCTGATGTTAAGCCATGTATTAGTAATATAAATAATGTAAATTGAGGGTTATAATGAAAAGTAAAGTAGATATCCAAAATTTAGAGGACGAAAGAAATGTGATGATCAATAAAGTGGGAGTGAAGGATGTTCGTTATCCTATTATAGTGGATGATAGAGAAAATGGTACTCAGAATACTATAGCGGATCTCGATATATTCGTTGAGTTACCACACAATCATCGTGGTACCCATATGAGTAGATTTTTAGAAGTTCTTAATCATTTTCATAAAGAAAATTTTATTGGGAACCTGAAAGAATTTCTAAGAGAAGTTAAATTGGAACTCAATGCCGATGCATCGTACGTAAATATTTCATTTCCGTATTTTATTAAAAAGATAGCACCTGTATCTAAAACCAGTTCACAAATGTCATATAATTGTTTTTTTTCAGCTTCTTTAAACAAAGCTTATAACATGATCATAGGCGTAGAAGTACCTGTGACTACTCTATGCCCTTGTTCAAAGGAAATAAGTGATCATGGAGCTCATAGTCAAAGATCCCAAGTAATGGTTATGCTCAAATATAATGGTTTTATATGGTTGGAAGAGATCATTGAATTGATTGAAGCTTCCGCTAGTAGTGAAGTTTATTCTCTCCTAAAAAGAGAAGATGAAAAATACGTTACTGAGAAAGCATATAACAATCCTAGGTTTGTTGAAGATATTGTGAGAGAAGTTACATTGAAATTACGCGATGATGAACGTATAACTTGGTTCAAAGTAGAATCGGAGAATTATGAATCAATCCATAATCACAGTGCTTATGCTTGTGTGATTCAAGAGCAGGAATAATGCAAACAACTTATTTTATTCTTGATAATGGCTTCAAAGTGATTCAGGCAACTGATCGTTCCAATCCATTAATAAGTTTACAGTTATATGTACAAATGGGATCTGCCTGGGAGAATCAGAATGAAGCGGGTTTTACTCATTTTTTGGAGCATTTGATCTTTAAATCTACAAAGGAATTTGCAGATAATTCTATCATGGAATATATAAACGATCTGGGAGGAAATATCAATGCGTATACAGAATATGACTCTACTTGCATTTATATTACTATTCCTGCAAAATATATCGATGAAGGCTTATATACGCTATCTCAACTATCCAGATTTGCTGAGTTTAGTGATTCAGAATTTCAATTTGAAAAGAAGGTTGTCTTAGAAGAATTAAAAGAATATAAGAATAATCCAGAAGAAGATTTTTTAGATATGATAACTGAAAATTATTTTTCAACTAATCCATATAGAAATCCAATTATTGGTAATGAAAATACTATCACTAATGCTTCGATGAAGAATTTACGTAAGTTTTATCATAAATACTATTCTCCTCGAAACTGTTTTTTGATCATAACAGGAGATTTTGAAAAAGATTCTTTAAAGCAAAAAGTCGAAGAACATTTTGCTGAATGGAATGATATTAAAGTAACTAAACGAGAAAGAACAATTCATGATTTTCCTAAAAAAGCTGAATTCAGATTCTTTAAAAAGAAAATTTCAAAAGATTTTTTAGCATTTGTACTTCCGGATCTGTCAGATTATGATGAAGAAGCATATCCTATGTCGGTTATTACAAAGGTGTTTGCAACTGGTAAAAATTCTAGATTATACGATAGATTATTTACCGAAGAGAAGCTTATCGATGCTATCAGAGTTCATTCGTTCAGTGGAATTAATGATGGAGCTTCTGTGATAACGATCATGGTCAGAAATAATACGAAACTTACTAAAATTATTGCGATCTTTTTAGAAGAACTAAAGCAATTCTTTCTGCATGGTATTAACCAGAATGAGATGGATGAACATATACAGGAGTTACTCTATTTTCATAAGTATTCTTCTGAATATATGGAGTCCTATGCTTTTAGCTTGGGAAATGAAGAACTGACTCTTGGTTTTGAAGAATTTTACAAATATCCTGAACAGATGAAAAAATTAACGAGATCTCAGATAAATAATACAATTAAAAAATATTTTCATTTGAAATATTTACATATATACCATTGTGGGAAAAATACTATTTCAGAAAATAATATAAAAAAGTATTTAGCAGAAGAATATACATTACAACCAAAGGTAAAAGTAAACCAAAATTATTATGAAACTAAACTCGATAATGGCTTGAGGATCATGTTCAAGAAAGTAATCGGTAAACCAACAGTGGGAGTGTCA
Organism: Cloacimonetes bacterium TCS62; assembly: GCA_001577185.1. Classification (GTDB taxonomy): domain Bacteria; phylum Cloacimonadota; class Cloacimonadia; order Cloacimonadales; family TCS61; genus TCS61. Next base: position 4,818 of record LSCM01000003.1, read on the forward strand.
TTATCAAGTAATGTATCACAGCTAAATGAGGATGAAAAGAATAGAGGGACAAATTTATTAACCAGTAGTCTTTTGTTGTACGGAAATAAAAAAAGAACTTATAAACAATTAATAAATTACTGTACATCGAATGGTATTAATTTCGGTATCAATGCTGCAAGTGAAACAACTACAATTCGTGCAAAGTGTTTTTCTGAGAATCTACCAATAACTTTAGAGTTGATATCGGATGTTGTTTTACATCCAGGTTTCCCAAAGGAAGAATTACAGCATTTAAAGCAATCGTATAAAAATAACTTGGATCGCACAAAAGATTATCCTGAGCATTATGCAAATTTTTTATGGAAGCGAATGTTCTTTGGTAAGAATAGTAACTTGATCAATCGAGAGGGCTCTAAAACATCATTAAATAAAATTACAAGTAAACGAATAAAACAATGGTATTCACAATACTATCAACCAGAAAACATGGTTCTTGCTATTGTTGGAGATTTTAATTTTGATAAAGCGTTGTTTATTGCTCAGAAACAATTTAGATTTCCAGATCATGAATTTGATAGATCCGCACAGGAAGCAATAATAAAATCATCACCCAAAAAAATCTTAAAGACGAAAACAGGTTCTGATCAAGCTATAATAAATTTAGGTGGTTGGGCTTGTAGTGCCTCTGACAAAGAAAAGAATACTGCTTTTCATGTTCTTAGTCAAATTTTAGGTGGAGATGCCAATTCGATCTTATTTCGTGAATTAAGAGAAAAACGTGGTCTAGCATATTCAGTTAATTGTAGTTTTACTTCTACATTTGACCACGGATATTGGCACTTAACTACAGTAGTTGATAGAAGTAATCAGCAAATTACCCTGAAATTGATATTTTCCATTTTAGATCAAATTAAAGAGAATGGAATATCAGAGAAGGACTTAATTAGAACTAAGAATTTCATCCGTGGCCAAAGATTGATCAACGAAGAAAGTGTATCGAGCCAAGCTCAAGTACTTTCGGTACTAGAGTCTATAGGCCTGGGCTATCAATATTATCAAAAAAGGGATGAAAGACTAAATAGGGTTGATATCGACATTTTACATGAACTATCAAAAGAATATTTTGATATAAACAACTTATTTATTCATATTTTATCTTAGAAAAAATGGAAACACAAGTTAAATTTAGTAAAAAGGACAAAGTTGCAATATTAACTGGAGCTGGAATAAGCGCAGAATCTGGTTTAAAAACATTTCGCGATAATAATGGACTATGGGAAAATCATCCTGTGGAAGAAGTTGCTACTCCCCAAGGCTTTAATCGAAATCCTAGGTTAGTTTGGAAATTTTATAAACAAAGAGCTTCCCAATTAAAAAAAGTCGAACCGAATCCGGGGCACTATGCATTAAAGAAATTGGAAGATTATTTGGAGAACAATTTTAATTTAATCACTCAAAACATAGATGAATTGCATTCTAGAGCTGGGAATAAAAGAATATTACATATGCACGGAACATTACAATTCTGTATCTGTACAAAATGTGGTAAAAGATATAAAATGGGGAATATAGACCTGGATGAAGAAATTCCAAAATGTAAGACTTGCCGGGCAAAACTTAGGCCTGATATTGTTTGGTTCGGCGAACTACCAAAATATTTAGATGAGATCCAATCAATTATGAAATCAATTAATTATTTCATTGTAATCGGTACAAGTGGAGTTGTTTATCCAGCTGCACAGTTGTTGCAAATTGCCAAGCAAAATAGAGTGTATACCATTGGTGTAAATTTAGAAGTTCCATTAAATATGAAATATATTGATGAATTTCATCAGGGGAAATCGGGTGAGATATTACCGAAGTTAGTTGAACAGTGGATAAATATAGTTAAAGAGAATAGTTAATATGTATGATATAGGAATAGATTTAGGTTCACGAACATCAAAAATAGTTGTATTAAATAAACAAAGTTTAGTTTATAATAAGATCAACGATACAGGTGTTAATCCAAAAGAGACTTCAAAAAAATTGTTGCAATCTGCTTTGAAAGACCTCAAGATCGATAAAAATCAAATAAATCATATTTATACTACCGGATATGGTAGAAATATTGTTCCTTTCTCCGATAAGAGAATCTCAGAGATATCCTGTCATGCTAAAGGTGTTAACCATCTAATTCCAGAAGTAAGAACGATAATAGATATCGGTGGACAGGATTCTAAGGTTATTCTAGTTAATAAATCAGGTAGAGTATTGGATTTTGCCATGAATGACAAATGTGCAGCTGGAACTGGTAAATTTTTGGAAGTTACTGCTACAACTTTAGAAACTACAGTTGACAAATTAGGAGAACTTTCTAATAAATCCACACGTGTGGTAAAGGTGAACAGTACTTGCGTAGTATTTGCTGAATCGGAGATAATTGGTCTTATCGCTGATGGTAAGAATAAGACAGATATTATTAAAGCTATACATCATTCAATAGCGAAAAGGACAAAAAATTTACTAGCTCAATTACACTGGCAGTCACCAGTAATATTTACGGGTGGTGTAGCAAGAAATGAGGGTATGGTTAAAGCAATTTCAGAGATTCTTGATATAGAGATATTCACGCCGTCTAATTCTGTGATTACTGGTGCTCTTGGTGCTGCACTATTTGCGAGAGAAGGTTGAAATGTTAAATAAAAATTTAAAGCTGTTATTTGTTTTGCTTTTATTATGTACTGGAACTACATTTGTAATTGCACAGGCAAATAATAAAGTTCCTGAGAACTTAAATTACAGAATAAATTTGATAAAATTTTACCTAGCAGAAGAGGCATACGATAACGTTATTGCTTATTCAGATTCTTCAATAAGTGATTCAACTATGCTAGATTCTCTATATTATTACAAAGCAGAAGCACTAAATGCCAAACAAAAATGGTATAAAGCAGCATTAAGTTATGCGAATTCACTTTTTCATAGTCCTGGATTTAATAATAAAATAGAAGAGAAATTTTATGATTCATTAACAGAGCTATCAGCAATTGATGCAATAGAAATTTGTATGTTACTAATTAATCGTATTCAAGACCAAACAAAGTTATCGAATTTTCTTAAAGTATTAGCAAAAATATATGAAGATCATCATCTATTTGGTGAAGCTATAGATGTTTATAAGACATTAATATCTGATTTTGATTTGAATGATAAAATTTTTTTTGAAATGAAGATTGCAAAAAATTACATCTATTTAAAAGAATATGATGACGCACTTAACACTTTAGGCATAGTTATTGCAGTAAATGATTCAGCTTATGTTAAAGATGCTCTTTATTATCAATATATCGCAAGTTATTCAAAAGAAGATTACAAAACAGCAAAGAAGTCACTAATTAGATTGTATTGTGACTTTCCAGAGCACGATCATAAAAAGGAGATCTTAACTGGACTTATCGAGTTGTTTGAGAATGAAGATCAATTATTGACCTGCTGGTTTTTAAAACAAGAATTGTTTAAAATAAGTAGTGAAACAGAAAAAATCAAGATCTTTCAGGAGATATCAAAATTAAAAAGAAAAATATTATCCATTTCACCAGAAATTGACCAATTCAAGAATTTCAAACTTAATTTCAAGAAATGTAACAAAAACTTACCAGAAAACAAATTAAATAACTAGTTATTTATTATTGACGTTAATGAAGTAGTTTTAAAAATATCCTAAATTAAATTTGATAAAAAATATAAATTAAGGAGTAATTATGAAGAAATTTAAAAAAATAACTTTAGATGGGAATACAGCTGCTGCTCATGTCGCTTATGCTTTTAGTGATGTAGCGGCTATTTATCCGATTACACCATCATCTCCAATGGGGCAATTGGCAGATGCTTGGGCAGCTAATGGTCGGAAGAATATCTTTGGTCATGAAGTTGATGTTATTGAAATGCAATCTGAAGCTGGAGCGGCAGGAGCTATTCACGGTTCTCTTTCTGCAGGTGCTTTTACAACTACATTTACAGCATCTCAAGGACTAATGTTAATGCTTCCTAATATGCATAAAATTGCTGGAGAAATGCTTCCAACGGTTTTCCATGTTTCAGCTAGATCACTTGCAACTCAATCACTATCCATATTTGGCGATCATTCCGATGTGATGTCTGCTAGAAATACAGGTTACGCTATGGTGTCGGCTGGTTCATTGCAAGAGATCATGGATTTAGCTATCGTCTCTCATCTTTCTACATTAAAGTCCAAAGTTCCTTTTTTAAACTTTTTTGATGGTTTCAGAAATTCACATGAAATTCAGAAAGTTGAATTGATCGACTATGATACAATTAAGGGATTTGTCGATAATGATCTCATTGAGGAATTCCGGCTAAGAGCGATGAACCCTGAAAATCCGAAGGTAAAAGTCGGAGCACAAAATCCTGATGTCTATTTCCAAGGTAGAGAAACTACTAACAACTATTATGAAGCAACTCCTAAAATTGTGCAGGATTATATGGATGAAGTAGCAAAAGTTATTGGAAGGCAATATTACCTCTTTGACTATGTTGGTGCAAAAGATGCTGAAAAGATAATCATTTCTATGGGTAGTGGGATGGAAACTATTGAGGAAACGATCGATTACTTAAATAAAAAGGGTGAAAAAGTAGGTCTCATAAAAGTAAGACTCTTTAGACCTTTCTCTGTAAAAGATTTTGTTAATTCGATTCCAAAGACTGTTAAAAAAATAGCCGTACTCGATAGAACTAAAGAACCTGGTTCGATAGGTGAACCACTTTATCTGGATGTAGTTGCTGCACTTAAAGATAGAAAAGATATAGAGATCATCGGTGGTCGTTATGGACTATCTTCGAAGGAATTTACACCGTCTATGGTAAAAGCTGTTTACGATCATTTAGATGATAAAGCTTTCCATGGGTTTACGGTTGGTATAACCGACGATGTATCACATAAATCAATCGAGGTAAAGGAAGAGATCAATACCTTACCAGAAGGTACAATGAGTTGTAAGTTCTGGGGCTTAGGTTCCGATGGTACTGTTGGTGCAAATAAGAATTCAATTAAGATAATTGGTGACAATACTGATATGTTTGCCCAAGGCTATTTTCAATATGATTCAAAAAAATCTGGTGGTATAACACGGTCTCATCTTCGTTTTGGGAAAAAACCGATCCAATCCGAGTATTTAGTTACAAATGCAGATTTTATTGGATGCCATAATCAAGCTTTCATTGGTCGTTATGATATCTTGGAAGGAATAAAAGAAAATGGTGTATTCCTCTTGAATTCAATTTGGGATAAGGATAAGGTTCTTGAGAATTTAACCGAAGATATGCAAAAAACCATTATAGAAAAAAATATAAAGGTATATAATATTGATGCTTTGCAGATCGCAACTGAAGTTGGTCTTGGAACTCGCATTAACACAGTGATGCAAACAGCATTTTTCTCAATCTCTGGTGTTTTGGAAAGAGAAGAAGCGATCAAAATGATAAAAAATGCAATTAAAAAGACATTTATCAAGAAAGGTCAAGAGATAGTTGATATGAATTGGAATGCAGTCGATAAAACTAACAAAGCATTAGTCGAGATCGAAATACCTGATGAAATTCCTTCTAACCATAGAAATATGGATAAACTTATTCCAGATGATTCTGGTAAATTTACTACAAATATTATTGAGAAGATAATGCAGGAAAAGGGAGATGATATACCTGTTTCAGATATGCCATTTGATGGTTTTGTCCCTTCTGGTACTACGAAATTAGAAAAGAGAGGAGTTGCACCTTTTGTACCTCATTGGCACGAGGATAAATGTATTCAATGTAACCAATGTTCAGTAGTTTGCCCACATGCAGCTATCAGACCAAAATTGATAGCAAAAGACGATCTAAAAGATGCACCTGATACTTTCCGTTATCTTCCTGCTATGGGCAAAGATAAAGAAGATTATTACTATACAATGCAGGTTTATATTGAAGATTGTCAGGGTTGTCAAGTATGCGTAAATGAATGTCCAAAGGATGCATTGGAAATGAAACCAATCGGCGAAGAACGTGATAAAGGAGAAGCTGTTAATGCAGAATTCTTCGATGCTTTGCCAGCTGATGTAATGGGAGCGAATAAAGAAACAACACTAAAAGGTAGTCAGTTCAAACAACCTTTACTTGAATTCTCCGGAGCTTGTGCTGGTTGTGGAGAAACACCTTATGTAAAATTGATCACTCAATTAGTTGGAGATCGTATGATCATTGCAAATGCAACTGGTTGTTCATCTATTTGGGGTGGAACTTTCCCAACAATCCCCTATTGTAAAAATAAAGATGGTCATGGTCCTACTTGGGCTAATTCTCTTTTTGAAGATAATGCTGAATATGGTTTTGGTATGAGTTTAGGTGTTGCTTCCAATAGACGTCAATTGAGGTCAAAAGTTGAAAAATTGTTAGAGAATGGAACGGATTTGAGCTTAGAAGAAGTTCTTCGAAAAGCTTTGGAAAAATGGAATGATACCGATCAGGAAGCTAAAGAAAATGTGAAGAAAATTAAGAGCATTCTTCCAAAAGTTATCAAAAAAGCTAAGGATAATAATAAGTTCATTCTAAAAAAGATTAACGAATTAAAAAATTACTTCATCAAGAAATCAGTTTGGTCATTCGGTGGCGATGGATGGGCTTATGATATTGGTTACGGTGGAGTGGATCATGTTATGGCTTCTGGTAAAGATTTTAATATTCTGGTTATGGATACTGAAGTATATTCCAATACAGGAGGACAAGCTTCTAAAGCTACTCCACTTGGTTCTGTAGCAAAATTTGCAGAAGCGGGTAAGGAAACAGTAAAGAAAGATCTTGGGATGATGATGATGAGTTATGGATATGTTTACGTTGCTTCAATTTCTTTGGGAGCTAATAAAGTTCAAGCTCTTAAAGCAATACGTGAAGCTGAAGCTTATGATGGCCCATCGATCATTATGGCATATTCACCATGTATTAATCATGGAATAAATATGTCTGAAGCTCAAATTGAAGAGAAGAGAGCTGTTGATTGCGGGTATTGGATAAATTACAGGTACAATCCAGATTTGAAGAAAGAAGGTAAGAATCCATTGATACTTGATTCTAGAGAGCCCAAATCATCTGTAGTTGATTTCCTTCAGGGTGAAAAAAGATATTCATCCTTGGAAAGAACATTCCCGGAAAGATCAAAAGAGTTTTTAGGAAGATTTGAGGAATATGTAAAAGAGAGATACAAAACATATAAAGATATGGCTGAGAAATAAACTTTGCAAAAAAATAATGAACGGCAAATAAGACCTTCAGGATTTATTCCTTGAAGGTCTTTGCCATGTTAAAATTGGACATTATGTAAATTTCTTATATTTTTTAGAATAATTAAAATGGAAAAATTATGAAGAAGAAAGATCACATGAATAAAATTTGGTTTGAACCTATAGGTATAATACATTCTCCTTACAAAGAACCAAGTAATATTCCCAGACAACCTTATGAAGGTAAAAACACAGATGCAACTATTGAAATATTTCCCGAATTTATAGAAGGATTGGAAGGACTTGAAAAGTACCGACATATCGCTTTATTATTTAATTTCCATAGGTCTAAAGGATACAATTTGAAAGTGATCCCGTATAAAAAAAATAAGTTAAGAGGAATTTTTTCAACTCGAGCTCCTACGCGCCCAAATGCCATAGGAATGTCGCTCGTTAAGTTGAACTCAATATCAAACAATATCTTATCGATTTCTCATGTTGATATGATAGATGGTACACCTCTTTTAGATATTAAACCATTTATCAAAGATATGGATTGCTTTGATATGAATTTTAAAACAATAAAAATGTTTAAAGGTAGAAATGGGAAGAATTAAGGTTTTAGCAGAGGAAGTTGCAAATCGTATTGCAGCTGGTGAAGTAATCGAAAGACCAGTATCGGTTGTTAGAGAATTAGTTGAGAACGCAATAGATGCCGGAGCAACTGAGATCACAATAAATATTGAAAGTGGTGGTAAGAAATTAATTAAGGTATCAGATAATGGGATTGGTATGAGCGAAGATGATGCCTTACAAGCATTTGAAAGACATTCCACAAGTAAAATAGAATCTGTAACAGATATATTTCAGATCAATACCTTAGGATTCAGAGGAGAAGCATTGCCAAGTATTGCTTCTGTTAGTAACTTAAAAATGGTTACAAGAGATGCAGATAGTGATGTAGCATCAAAAGTTGTTTTTGATTCTGGAAAATTAGTTGATTATTCCAAAACCTCTTCAACGGTTGGTACAACATTTACTATTAGGAACTTATTTCGAAAAATCCCAGCGCGCAAGAAATTTCTTAAGACAAATAGAGTGGAGTACAAACATATTTTTGATTATTTACATTATCAATCTATAATGTATCCGGAGATTCACTTTAAGTTTGTTGCAGATAATAAAGAAAAGCTAAATTACCAATCTGTGGATGATAAAGAACAAAGGATGTTAGCTGTTTTTGGGACACAGTTCTTTGAGAGTGATGTAATCAAAATTGATCGTGAGAAAGAAGGAATGTCATTAACAGGATATATTTCAGGTTTAGAGGAAGAAAACTCTGGATTTACTGATTACCGATATTTATTTGTTAATGGTAGATATATCAAGGATAGAATAATTTCTCACAGTTTAAGAGCTGCATATAATCCTTTCATTAAGAAATTAAGGATCTATCGAGATGGTAAGATCCCTCCCTATATTTTGTTTCTGAATATTTCAGCTACCCAAGTTGATTTCAATGTGCATCCATCAAAATTAGAAATCCGTTTTAATGATCCTGGAAAAGTTCACAACTTTGTTAAAAATACTATTAATTCTAAATTATTGGATTATGAAGAAGATAAATTCAGGGAAATAAAAACAAGGATCAACAAATCATCAAATAATAGAACGACCGATGTTGATCGCAGAATATTTAAAAAGAAAACTGATAAGAAAAGATTTTCTGAAGTGAAAAAGGAACTTGATCAACTTTATCAACCGGATATATTCAAAAAAAAATCAAAAGACGAAGAAAAAATAGAAAAAGAATATCTTGATAAAAGAAAAGAGATGTTTCTGCTACCAGAAGAAGATGTAATAAATCCATGGCAATTACATCAGAGCTATATATTTGTTCAAGTAGAAGAAGGATTGATAATCATAGATCAACATGCAGCTCATGAAAGAATCATTTATGAAAAAATATTACATCGAATTCATGGGGCACCTCCAAATGCTCAGAAATTATTGTTTCCTATAGTGATAGATCTACCTCCGCATCTGAGTAATTCTATCCCAGAATTAATATCGGAAAATATCAGTATATTTCACAAAATTGGATTTTCGATCAAAACATTCAGTGGTGATTCAATAGTTATTGATGAAATACCCATCGAATTGGAAAACTGGGATGGGGGAGATGTGTTTATCGAAATAATTAAACAATTAGAAAATGAATTTGAACAGACGGAAGATTTTCGAGACAGCATTTCTAAGTCAGTTGCTTGTAAAGCCGCTATTAAAGCTGGTAGGAAAATGACTAAAAAAGAAATGCTTGCCTTAATTAACGACCTATTTGCCTGTGAAGTTCCATACTACTGTCCCCATGGTAGACCCTTGATTATCAAGATGACTATCGCTGATTTCGAGAAAAAGTTCAAGCGGAATCAATAAAACTAAGTTTTAAAAAATGAAAGAAATTGAAATACCTATTATAATCATTCAAGGACCGACAGCAGTAGGGAAAAGTAAATTAGCATTAGATCTTGCTAACCGTTTAGAATCGGAAATTATTTCTGCTGATTCAAGACAGGTGTATAAATATTTAGATATTGGAACCGCTAAACCCTCTATGAGTGAAAGGGAACAAGTAAAGCATTGGCTTATTGATGTAGTGCCACCAGATATGAATTTTAGCGCTGGAGATTTTATAGAAAAAGCGACAGAAATAATTCACAAGATGAACAAGAATAATAAAATTCCAATAATTGTTGGTGGTACAGGATTTTATATAAAAGCACTTTTAAAAGGTTTGTTCAAATCACCAGAAGTTCCAAAAAATATTAGAGAAGAATTAATGAAAGAAAGTGAGGAGAAAGGTCTTGAATATTTGTATGAAAGGTTAGAAAAAATTGATCCTACATCTGCTAAACGAATTGACTCAAATGATATAAATCGAGTTATCAGAGCATTAGAAATATATGAGGCTTCTGGAAAAACAATCACAAAGTTATGGCAAGAGAATCCACCAGATAAAAATGCTCTTAATCCGTTTAATATATTGCTTTTGGATGAGAGACAATCGATTTACAGTAGAATAAATCAAAGAGTAGATTCCATGGTTGCAAATGGTTTAGTGGAAGAAGTTCGACATCTTTTAAATAAGGGATATACTCCTTCTGATCCGGGAATGAATACTGTTGGTTATCGAGAGTTTTTCCCGTATATAAATGGAGATAGGGAGCAAAATAGATGTATAGAAAAAATAAAGCAAAATACTAGAAACTATGCAAAAAGACAATTGACCTGGTATAGAAAAATAGATTTTGATTTGACATTAAAGGTGAAAAACGTTAATGTTTTAGAGATTATTGATAAAATTGAAAAATGGAGAAATAGTAGATGGTAATTGCTAAAGTAGATAATTATAAGATACAGAAAAAAGAATATTTAGCTGAGCTGAAAAATGTTTTAGATAATGGGAAAAAAGAAAAACCCTCTGATAAAGAGAAAATTCAGGCAATAGAACAATTGATTGATGGTTATTTGTTGTTAAAATCAGCCCTTAAATCGCAGATAGATGTAACTGAAGCTGAATTAGATGAGGAACTAGTAGAGTTCAAAATGCAGTTTAATTCTGAAAATGAATTTACAACGAAACTCGCAAAAAACCAGATCAATTTGGAAATAATAAAAAAAAGATTGAAAAATAATATTTTAATAAAAAAGTATATTAATAAGAAATTTCCTAAAGACAAAAAGGTTTCCGAAGAGGAACTAAAAAAAATATACAAGAAGAATATAAGTTCTTTCAAATCTGAGAATAAAATACGTGCATCTCATATTTTAGTACAAAGAAATGATAAAGCAGGTTTGAAAGAGATAAAAAAAATCAGAAAAGAGATAAAGACCAAAGAAGATTTTAAGAAGATGGCTCTTGAATGTTCAGAATGCCCTAGTAACTGTACTGAAGGTGATCTGGGATATTTCCAACGTGGGAAGATGGTTAAACCATTTGAGGAAGCTGCGTTTTCATTGAAAGTCGGAGAGATTAGTAAACCAGTTAAGACCAAATTTGGATATCATATAATTATGGTTACCGATAAAAAGGAAAAATCTGTTGCAGATTTTAAAGATGTTAAAAAAGCTTTAAAAATTCGTATCCAAAAGATTGATTCTGAATTAAAGTTAATAAAACATATCAAGAATTTACGTTCCAAAGCTAATATTGTTGTAAATAGAGAAAATCTTTAATTTTAAGAGGTATTATGGCAGAATTAGGTGTAAACATTGATCATATAGCTACTTTACGACAAGCAAGACTAGGAATTGAGCCTGAACCAATTTATGCGGCAGCGATAGCAGAACAAAATGGAGCAGATCAAATTACTGTTCATCTTCGTGAAGATAGAAGACATATTCAAGATAGAGATCTAAAATTGTTACGAGAAACTATTCAAACTCGATTGAATCTGGAAATGGCTGCCTCAAAAAAAATGGCTGATATTGCAGAAGAGGTAAAACCGAATACAGTTACATTGGTACCCGAGAAGAGAGAAGAGCTTACAACAGAAGGTGGTTTGCAATTAACCAATGAACATAAAGCAGTTATAACACAACTACAAAAGGCAAAAATTGAAGTAAGTGTTTTTATAGAACCGGATATTGAAATGATCGAATTTGCTAAGAAGATCGGTGCTGATGCTGTAGAGGTTCATACTGGTAAATATGCAAACTTAAAAGATGAACGATCTAGAAAGAAAGAAATTAAACGAATATTTAATGCTGCAAAAAAAATAAAAGAACTTAATATGAGAGTAATTGCAGGCCATGGTTTAGACTATAAGAATACAAAACCATTAGTAGAACTGGATATTTTTGAAGAGTATAATATTGGGCACAGCATAATATCCAGGGCTGTTTTTTCAGGATTAGCTGAAGCGGTTTCGGAGATGAAAATTATTGTCTCTTGATCAATCCTACAAATTTTGATAAACTACTCTTTATTAACCAATTTAGTTGAACATTTTAATTAGCAACATAGACTTCCGAGCTGCCGTTATGAATTGCTTTGTCAGATGCTTCCTTGGCTAGTTTTATTAAGTCTTTTGTATTGGTAATCTGATCAGACCTATTTGCGACTCCAAAACCTATTTTTCCAATCTTGCTTATCGGTATTGCATCTATTTTCTTTTTAACTCTTTCTAAAGCAATTAAACTACTCTTATTTGAAGTTTCTGGCATTAATATAGCAAAAGTATCTTTATGGATCTTACCAATTGTGTCGGTATCTCGAAAATTCGACACAAAAATATTAGCGATCTGTTTCATAAGGTCGTTCATTTCATGCTCACCGATTGTTCGTACGACTTCCTCAAAATTACTTATTCGAGCAACAGCGATCGTAATGTAACGTTTGTATCTTTCCATTAGTGAAAAAATCGTATTAGCTTTAGTCATAAAAGATTTATACGGTAGTACTATTGCTTCAGTATGAGTTTTTTTTCTAATATCAATTTGAGCTTCTAACTGCATTGTGCAGACCACGAAGCTGATGACAGAAGCATATAAATTCAATTGTGTGATCTCTTTACTATTAAATGAATTATTGGCATTATCAATAAAGAAAAAGCCAAGCATGTCTTCATTGTGATGTATAGGTAAAAGCACTAAGTTCTCGTAATCATGCTCCATAATGAATCTACCAGGGGATAGTAAATTTAAGGTTTCTAATTTGGCAATCTCTTCGATCATAGGATCACCTTTGGTGAATATAGTATTCTTTGAGAAAGTATGACTTATATTCCGTGAGATTTTTAGACGATAAATATCAGATTTTGGAACTTTTAGATACAATCCTAAACTTTGAAAACTAAATTCAGAAGTAATATCACGAATTGTTTTGCTTAATTTCTCTTCCAAAGAATTCCTACTTTGCATATCCTTTAATAATTTATCAAATTGTATAAGCTCCATATTACCTCCTAATATTCTATTTTCTCTGTCCAAGTTATTTCAAATTCGGTACCTGGTTTTAGTTTTTTGTCAAATTCTATTTGATTAGCATTTTTCTTTTTATAAGAGATATTTTCTTTATAAACATCCCAATCACCATAAAGATTATGAAGCACTGTAATATTTTTGCTCTTGTTTGATCTGTTTTTTAAAGTTACGCTCATATCTGTTTCCTTAATTCTTCGGCCTAACTTTCGTACATCCAGCTCTTTTGTCTCTCCAACTAGATCAAATGCATAGCCTGTATTTAATGTTATTTTCTCATTAGTAGGAGTATGATTTAGATTATCTTCACCAATAAATTCTAATTGGTTATCATCTTTATCTTTTTTATAGATCTTAACTATACCTTTTGGAAGCGGAATACCAAGACCGGCTTTTTGTGAATTGATGAACTCGATAATACTCTTAACTTTTTTTGAATTAGTTTGATACTCATACTTTTCCGTTGCAGAAACTTTGGAGATCGGAAATAATCGTAATTGCTTGGTTTGTTTATTATTAATAGAAACTTTATCACTGAGTGTATAAAGGTGAAAATCATGAAAGGATTTTTCACTGAATTCAGGAGCAGATATAGCTTCGGCTGCCATTAATTTTTCACGTCTGTATCGGTTAATTTGACTAGTACTTACTTTTCTTACATCACCGGCAATTAACTTTAATTTAACATTTTTGAATCCTTTTCCAGTTACATTATTTATTGTAACCCAGCTATTTATTTCTAATTGGTTATTTTCATTATCCCAAACTGAATTATATGTTACATCCCATTTCATACCAGAACACATATAGGAAAAATTTACCGGGAAACTTCCACTATCGGTTGAATTTAATTTCCAATGTAGGGTTGGTTTGAGGAAAAAGTTTTTAGGAATTTCTGCTAAATTGATATTTTGAATTTCCTTATTTTTGATAAGTATCAGTTTCTTAGAGATATGATCTATAATGCCTATTGTAACACCATCAGTAAATTGTAATTTACCCTTGAATACTTCATCAACAGTGGTTTTTATTTCTATATCTTTACCTATATATTTCTGCATGATCTTACTTGTGTTAGCTAGGTCATATTCATAGTTCTGAGAGAAGATGTCAATTTTGTTTTTTGAGTTTATTATCACCGAATTTGCTTCAATAGTTGATGGGATATCATCTATAAAATAATCTTGCAGACCTTTCTCTAATTTTAAGGTTAGAGATGTTCTCACCAAAGAAAAATTATCATTATAAATGGTAACTTGATCCTGAGCTGATAGCTGGATCACCGAAAGAAGAACAATTAATATCATGATTTTCAATTTCATAAAATCCTCCTAATTTTATTTAATTACAATACATTTATTTACATCTATAGAAATTTCATCAACTAATAAATTATAAAAATATATACCAGTAGTAACAAATTTCCCTTTTTCATTTTTTCCATACCAATTTAATGAATATTTATGATCTTCTTTATTTTGTCGGTCTAAAGTAATAGGTAAAGTTTTAACTTTCTGACCTTTGAGGTTATATATCACAATTCTAGCATCTGATGGATTAGTATTTGGTAATGTAAAAGAGAAAACAGTATACAAATTACTTACTCCTGTTTTATCATTCGTTGTATTACTAGATAGATCAAAAGGATTGGGATGATTTTTGAGATCATTTATTTCATTATTTGATACAGTCTGATCGGTATTAGATAAATTCGTAGCCAAAAATATTCCTAGATCTGTACCAACCATAAAATTTTCTGTATAAATCGGGTAGAAATCAAAGCAATAAGCTGCATTAATTTCTATTTCAGAGCCGATCATTATCATATTGCCATTCTCTTCAGGCTCAACTAGGTATAAGTTACTATTAAAATCACTACAACCAGCAACTAAATAATTATTGTACTCATAAATTTGATTTACTTGAAATATTTCACAGATTTGGATTAAACCAGTAATTTCATTATTACTATATTCGACTTGGAATATTCCATCATTTTCATTTCCACCACCACTTGCAATAAAAACCTCATTATCATTGGGATAGTTTCTCACATAAATATCAGTAATTAAGGAAGGTGTTTCAATAAATGTATAATTACCATTGTGTTCCAAATAGATTGAATTTCCAGCTGTAATAAAAATTGCTCCATCAGCATTTTCTGCAACATCAGTTACTATCATTTCGCTAAAATAGTCTATCTCAGCCCAATCTTCACCATCAATAGAATGGAGTAAACATCCTGGAATTTCAAGATTTCCACAACCAAAGTAATAACCAGAAGTAAGGTTTTCGACGAAGTTTGGATATGGTTCCCAAGATATCAAGTTGAATTCTTGGGATATAGGGTCAAATTCATATAAGCCATCACTATAACTTCCATCGCCAATACCACAATAGATCACATTATCCAGATCATTTGAGACAATTGAAGTAGCTCCTAGATTGGAAGCTGGAGAAAAAGTCGCTAGTGATTCCGGGGTTACATAATAAGCCAAACCTCCTCCATCTCCTGGTAGGGCAAATAATAATCCGAAATGGTAAATATTTTGTATGGCTGAAAATTTTATTTCAGTAACTGGTCTATCAAAGCATGTAATTTGCTCCCAATCTCGATTTTGGCAATACAATGTAGTAAACATGATAAAAAAAAGAGAAATTAATAAAATAGTAGTTTTCATAGATCCTTCCAAATTTAGATAACACAAAGAAAAATTTTATTTAACAATCTGATTGATCTTTGTGACTATCATATCTATACCAATTTCGTTTTTCCCTCCTTCCGGGATAATAATGTTCGCAAATTTTTTACTTGGTTCAACAAAATCATTATGCATAGGTCTAACCGTTGTTCTATACTGTTTAATGATCGATTTAAGATTTCTACCACGTTCTTCCATATCTCTTTCAATTCTTCTTAAGATCCTAATATCTGCATCAGTATCAACAAATACCTTGATGTCCATTAGGTCACGAAGTTTTGGATTTTCAAAGATCAAGATCCCTTCTACAATTATCAACTTTGTTGGAAGTTTAGTAATAGTTTGATCCGTTCGTGAGTGGGTTTTGAAATTGTAAATCGGCATCTTGACCGCTTTGTTATGCAATAATTTCTTAATATGCTTCATAAATAATTCATTATCAAATGTGTCGGGATGATCAAAATTAATTTTATCTCTTTCAGCTTTTGGTAAATGAGAAAAATTTTTATAATAACTATCTTGGGGCATTATTGTAATTTTACTTTTTACCTGTTGGCGTATCGCATTTGTTATTGTACTTTTTCCAGAACCTGTACCACCGGCTAAACCAATTATCACAGGTGTCGTCATAGTTATTCCTCCCTATATTTATAAAATGACAGTTCTAAACCAGAATCGATCTCTAATTCAACATTTTCATAGTAATCCCTTGAATTGATGTAGTCAAGATAATCTTTCGTTGTTGATCTATGTGAAATAACATTATCAGCAATAATTAAAGCATTGTGACTTAATTTTGTTTCTAATAATTTTATATAATTTATATACCCGATCTTACCAGCGTCAATAAATACAAGATCAAATGTTTTGTTTAAGTTTGGAATTATATTCTCTGCTTTTCCTAAGTGCAAAGTAATATTATTTCTCTTTTTTAAATTATCTTTAGCCATCTTAAATCTATCTTTTTCAACTTCGATCGTATCTATTTTAGCATTGCATATCTCGGCAGCGATAGATAACCAAAATGTGGAATATCCATTGGAAGTACCTATCTCAATTATGTTTTTGGGAGATTTGATAAGAACAAAACTGTAGAGCAATTTAGCTGTACTTTTTGGTACATTCCATAGTCTTCCGATATTCATTTTTTGCTTATGAAAATTTTGAAGCTCTTGTTTGAATTTTTTCTCTATTGTTTCCATTTGTATTTTCCAAAAGTGCCTTTTAATCCAAATATTATAAAATAAGGAATATATATTAACTCAATAATTGGAAAAAGAGATAATAATTTAGTTTTTTTGATCTTAATTAAAAAACTTAGTAAAATGAGAAATTCAGGTAATATTTTGATAGCTAATAACGTAATGAATAAAGATGTAGATATTGAACCAAAAATAAAGTAAATGATAAACAAAGCAAAAAAAAGGTAGTACAAAAATACAAATAGTGTCAAAAGCTTAATTTCTGATGTATAGTATCTCCACTTTGATCCTCTTCTTGTTTCTTGTTGGATCTTATCATTTGTTTTATCGTTTCCACTGGATATAACATGAGAATTCGGTGAAAACATAAATCGAATTTTTCTAATGAACTTCCTCATTTTTTGGAGCAAAAGATCATCATCCCCAGAACGAATATGTCCAATTCCCGAAAATCCATTTGCTTGTTCAAAGATTTGTTTTCTATAAGCCATATTACCACCAGTACAAGAAATTTTCCATCCTAGACCAAAACTCCCAGATATAACAGCAAACAAAGCTGCTCGCTCAAGATTCTTCAAATAAGAAAAAAACTTGCTTTTAAAGGTTAGAAAAGAGTAACCGGCTACAAAATCTACCTTAGATGTAAAATGTTCGTTAAGAATAGAGAGCCATAGTTTATCAGGTTTGCAATCAGCATCAGTAAATGCAAGTATATCATATTTTGAAACCGAGATCGCTTTTGATATTGCACCCTTTTTTCCCTTTAAGTTTTTATCTTCCTGAAAAATTTGTAAACTTGTTAAGTTATCGTGTAATTTCTCAAATTGTCTGATTATTTTATAAGTATCATCATCAGAACGATCATCAACAACTATGATCTCGTAATTATTTTTAGGATAATCTTGTGAAATAAGAGCTTCTAAGAGTTTCCCAATATTTTTTTCTTCATTCTTAGCGCTTACTATAACAGATATGTTCTTTAATGTCTTACTAACAGGAACTTTTTGGAATAAAATCCCTAAAGTTAATAAAATAAGTATAAGAAAATAAATACTGCTACAAATATAAAACAAAGTTATCATTGATCTCTCTTTGTAAATCTCTTGACCACAATAAGGAAAACACTAAATTACTCTACAATTATAAAACTCGATAAATTAAGTCAATAAGAATGGAGAAAATAATGAGTATCTTACCAAGAATCATTTTTAGATTCAAAACAGATGAAAAAAATATAGCTCTCACTTTTGATGACGGACCACATCCAGAGTACACTCCGATAATACTTGATACTCTGAAACGAGAAAACATACAAGCAACCTTTTTTGTTACAGGACAAAATGCAGAAACTTATCCCGGGCTCATCCAAAGAATTTCAGAAGATGGTCACGAAATTGCTAATCATGGTTATAGTCACCGAAATCTTATTTTTAAAAGCAAGAAATTTATTCAGAGAGAAATTGAAAAAACTGATACAATTTTAAGAGATCTTGGTATTACCGGTAAAATTCATTTCCGCCCACCCTATGGAAGAATTCTAATTAATTGCTTTCTAGTTGCCCAAAAATTAGACAAAAAAATTATTTTGTGGAATATCCCTACAAAGGATTATCGAATAACAGATTCAAAGAAAATATTATTAAAGATCAAAAAAAGATTGAAACCAGGTGGTATAATTGTCTTGCACGATTCCAAGTATAACAATATTATGAATGATAAGGGAGACGATCCAACTATAATCACAGTAAAACAAATTTGTAAAACATTACCGGAACAAGGATACAAATTTAAAACAATTTCAGATTTGATAGATTAAGCTGATCTTCTAGCTGCTTATCAGAGGGAAAGAAGGGAGAGTTTAATTTATTATTGAGTCAGTTTCTTTGATAAATCGTGCTAACTCAGGTGATTCTTTTTTAATATCTTCAATATCAGGATTGTGGATTACATCATCGTTTTTTTTTTCATCTAATTGAAAGTTGACTTTTATATTCAAATCGAAGTGCTTAGAAATAATATCTGAAATCAAAGACAAATTTTTTGAAAGCAGATTAAAGCCTAACTTTTTCCCAATTTTTAATGTTAGTATATTATTTGATAAATTAACCAATTTGCATCTATCAAAATAGTCACCTAATAAAGTTTTCTCTTTTTTTAATTTCTTAGTTAGTACTACTTTGTTTTTTTCCCAAATATCAGTATTCAGCTCTTCGAGCGATCTCAATGATCTTGTAACTTCTTCTTTTTTGGTATCTTTATTATTGCTTTTGGTTTGATCGTTTTTTTGTTCTTTTGCCTTATTTTTCTTCAGAACAGGTTCCTGGGGCTCTTCAGTCTCCGTTATTTTAATACCTTCTTCGATAGAATTTAATAATTTGTCGATCGATTGTAATTCTGCCAGTTTAGCTATTTTTACAAATGCCATTTCAGCGATTAAAATAGGATTATTACTATTTTTAATATCTGTTTTTGTTTTAATAAGAAGCTGTAGTAAATAAAGCAGATCATTCTCAGTAAACTTACTACAGATTTTACCAAGTGCTTTTTCTTTTGATTTTGAAATAACTGGAATTTCGATCCCCACTTTATACATAAGAAGATTACGGATATAATCCAATAATCCATTCAAAAATTCCTGGATATCATTGCCTTTCTCTAATAATTTATGTAAAAGTTTTATTATCTTATTAGGTTCTTTTGCAGAGATGTTCATCATAATATCGTTATAGACATCATCAGGTACTATTCCAAATATTGAAAGGACATCTGTATATAGAATTTTCTCTTTCCCGTATGCCATTATCTGATCCATTAAGGATTGAGCATCCCGCATAGAACCGTCAGCTTTTTTTGCAATTAAGAATAATGCTTCTTTATCAGCTTCAATATTCTCTTTTTCACAAATATCTTCAAGTCGCTTAATAATAGAATGGACTGGAATTCTTTTAAAGTCAAAACGTTGACATCTGGAAATAATTGTTGGTAGAACTTTATTGGGTTCAGTTGTTGCAAAGATAAAGATCACATTTTCCGGGGGTTCCTCTAAAGTCTTTAAAAGCGCGTTAAAAGCACTTTTAGAGAGCATATGGACCTCATCGATTATGTATATTTTATAGCTAGAATTGGAAGGAGAATACATCAACTCCTTTTGTAAATCTCTGATGTCATCAACTCCAGTATTAGATGCACCATCAATCTCGATCACATCAGACGAATTTCCCTGAGTTATCTCATTACAATTTTGACAGCTATTACAGGGGGTTGTTGTAGGTCCATTTTCTAAACAATTCAAACTTTTAGAAAAAATTCGTGCCATAGAAGTCTTACCGACTCCACGAGGTCCTGTAAATAAATAAGCCTGAGCAATTCTATCCATTTCAATTGTGTTTTTGAGGATCTTAGTTATATGATCTTGCGCATAAACTTCATTGAAAACTTGAGGTCTGTATTTTCTTGCTAAAATTAAATATGACATCTATTCCTCTTATAATATATTCGTATGAAAAATCTTATGTTTAGCATTTTTGTCAATTATAAAAAGCAATCACTTTTTTCTTGACTCCAAAAGTGCTATTTTTACTGTGCGCGTAATTCATTGCAGAAGTGGTGGAACTGGTAGACACGCTAGGTTCAGGGTCTAGTGGGCATTCGCTTGTAGGGGTTCGAATCCCCTCTTCTGCACCATTTTTTTTGTAAACAACCACTTATACACCACGCATGATTAAATAGATTCGAATTATTCTCCGATTATAGTAATTATAATTTTTCTTTTTCTGGGTTTAACATCGCATTCTAAATGAAATATCTGTTGCCAGGTTCCCAGAGCAAGCCTGCCATCTCTGATCGGAACGGTGAGTGAAGGACCGAGTAAAGTTGCCTGTAGATGAGAATGACCGTTACCATCGTGCCAGGTTTGTTCGTGTCCATAGTTTCTGCTGGGAGGTAGTAGTTTATCCAGCATTTCCGGTAGATCTTTTTCCAGTCCCGGCTCAAATTCTATTGTACCAATAACAGCTGTACTACCGACGTTAAAGACGTTAACTAACCCATTTTTTATATCTGAGCCTTTAATTATCTCTTCAACCTGCTTAGTGATATTGTGCATATCTCTATGACCAGAAGTAGATAAATCAATAGAATTCTTAGATACCATAATACATACCTCCATTATTCTTTTTCAAAAATTTCATATTTCAAGAGCAACTCAATTGAGCTGCTCTTGTTTATTTTGTATTTGTAAACAGTTGATTTTTTATTTTGCTACAATACTCACCAGTTTTTTTGGTACAACGATCATTTTCTTGATATCTTTTCCTGCTAAGTGTTTTTGCACGTTATCAATTTCCAAAGCCATTTTTTTGATATCCTCTTGAGATGCGTCAGTAGAGACTTTCATCTTTCCTCTAACCTTACCCATAATTTGAACAACATAAGTGATCTCATCTTTAACAAGGTATTCTGCTTTGAATTTAGGTATTCCGATTTCATGAAGAAGTTTATCATTTCCGAACTTTTGCCAAATTTCTTCTGAAATGTGCGGGGCAAAGGGATATAGCAGTTTAGGTATAACAAGGCAAGATTCTGCATAGATTGCCTTTTCAACAGAATTGAGTTTATTCACATTTGCAATTGCATAGATATTATTCAAATGTTCCATTATAGCTGCTATAGCAGTATTGAACTGCATTCTATCTTCGATATCTTCTAGAACTTTCTTGATCATGTGATGTGTACTAAACCGAAGATCTTTAATTTCTGAGCTAATATCTTTGTGATCAGTTCCACTATTATTATTACTTCCAGACTTCGATCCTAAATGGTCTGAAAATTCTTTTATTAACTCAAAATTATCTTCTATCAATCTCCAAACTCTATTCAAAAAGCGGAAAGCACCTTTTACACCTTCATCACTCCATTCCACATCTTTTTCAGGAGGTGATGCAAACAACATAAAAACGCGAACAGTATCAGCTCCATAGCGATCTACAATGTATTGAGGATCAACCACGTTTCCTTTTGATTTACTCATTTTTGCACCATCTTTTGTAACCATACCTTGTGTAAGCAATCTTGCAAAAGGCTCATCTGAATCCAACATTTCCAGATCTCGCATAAATTTATGGAAAAATCTAGCATACATTAGATGCATGACTGCGTGTTCTATACCACCAATATATTGATCAACCGGAAGCCAATAATTTGCATTATCTTTAGAAAATGGCAACTTTTTATTTTTAGAATCAGTATAGCGAGCGAAATACCAGGAACTATCAACGAAAGTATCCATTGTATCAGTTTCGCGCTTTGCTTGCTTACCGCAATTAGGACATTTTACGTAGACCCAATCATCAATGGAGAGCAGTGGATTTTGACGAGTTTTGCCCAACTCCACATTTTCCGGTAACTTTACTGGAAGATCTTCATCTGGAACTAGAACAGTACCACAATCTTCACAATAAATAACTGGGATTGGATTTCCCCAATATCTTTGCCGACTTATACCCCAATCCCTCAAACGATAGGTTACTGTCTGCTTACCCATATTATTTTCTTCCATCCATTTGGAAATTTTCTTCATGGATTTCTCACTTTCCATTCCGTCAAAATTACCTGAATTTACTAGAATGCCAGGCTCGATATAAGCTTCTTCCATCTCTTCAAGTCTCAATTCTTCTTCAGGATCTTGAATAACTATTTTCAGAGGAATATCATACTTTTTAGCAAATTCAAAATCTCGTTGATCGTGAGTAGGAACAGCCATAACTGCACCAGTTCCATAATCCATTAGTACATAATTAGTTATCCATATTTGAACCTTTTCACCATTAACCGGATTAATAGCAAATTTCTTAGTAAAAATACCTTCTTTAGTTGTATCTTCTGCAGTTCTAGTTATTGGGTCTTCATTCATAACTTTATCACAGAATTGATGAATTTCAGAATTTTCTGGTTCATTTCTCAACCATTTAGATACTAGCGGATGTTCTGGTGGTATCGCCATAAATGTGCATCCAAATATCGTGTCTGGTCTGGTTGTAAAAACCTCAATAATTTCGTTAGAATCTTCCACTTTGAAGAAGATCTCAGTCCCCAAACTCTTACCGATCCAATTGGTCTGCATAGTTTTCACTTTTTCTGGCCAATCGACCTTGCTAAAATCTAGTAGTTCTTCAGCGTATTCTGTGATCTTAAAAAACCATTGCTCGAGTTCTTTTTGCTTTACTTTACTATCGCAACGCCAACATTTTCCATCTTCAACTTGTTCATTAGCTAGCACTGTCTGACATTCATCACACCAGTTTTGGTATGATGATTTTTTATAGGCTAAACCCCTTTCATACATTTTTTTGAAAAACCACTGTCCCCATTTATAGTATTCTGGATGACATGTACTTACTTCCCGCTGCCAATCTAAACCAAATCCGATCATATCAAATTGTTTTCTCATGATGCCAATATTATCATCGGTTGTAATTCTTGGATGTGAATTATGCTGTATGGCAAAATTTTCTGCCGGCAAACCAAATGAGTCATAGCCCATGGGTTGCATTACATTAAAGCCCTGCATCATTTTATATCGGCTAATTGTATCAGCTATTGAGTAATTTGATACATGCCCCATATGCAATGCACCAGAAGGATACGGGAACATAGAAAGCACATAATATTTCTTTTTATCTGATTGATTACTTGCATTAAATATTTTCTTTTTATTCCATATTTTTTGCCACTTTTTCTCTATTTTTTCAAAAGGATATTCCATAAATATCTCCTATTATAATTTATTTTGTTTGTTGTTATACAAATGATAGTATTCCCCTAGAAGGGGAGTAAAAGAAGAATGCTTACAAAATGTTTTACTTGCAATATTGAACAATTATCTTTAATCATAAGCTATCTTCCTTTATTAATTTTTATTATTATGCAAATTTTGAAATGAAAGTGTTTTGGTCAAATATTTTTTATCTTGCTTAATATATGAAGTGTGAACTATTTGAATATAATGATGCTGAAATTTAAATGTTAAGAAAATTATAATGGAGTGTAGACAAAGTTGAAAGTTAATGATGTAATAATTATTGGTGGGGGAGCAGCAGGTATGATGGCTTCTGGTATTGCCGCCAAGAAGGGAGCGGATGTTGTATTGCTAGAAAAAAATCCAGTTCTCGGTAAAAAACTATTGATAACTGGGAAAGGGAGATGTAATCTTACAAATTATTGTGAAGTTGATGAAACTATTGCGAATACTCCCAAGAACGGAAAATTTTTAACTAACTCATTGTATCAATTTGATAATCATTCTACAATTAGATTTTTTAACAGCTTGGGTCTTGAAACCATTGTTGAGCGGGGGAATAGAGTATTTCCTAGATCTGGTAAATCGAAGGATGTTATCAAAACATTGATAAATTTTATATCAAAAAATAAAGTTAAAGTTATACATAAAGCTGCCTTAGATCTAATGAAATTTGGTGATATCTTTGCTGTCAAACTAGTAAACGAGGATATAATTAGAGGAAAGAATGTAATAATTACGACAGGGGGGAAATCGTATCCAAAAACTGGTTCAACCGGTGATGGTTACAAATATGCAGGAAAAATGGGTCATAAAATAACTAATTTTACTCCCTCATTAGTTCCAATAAATGCGAAAAAAATAGAGAAGTTAGATAATAATAATTCTGCAGGATGTGATCTCAGACAATTAAAAGGACTAAAACTAAAAAACGTAGCTATTAAATTAAAAGATAGATCGGGGAAAACTATTTACGAAGACTTTGGTGAGATGATCTTTAAAAATTATGGTGTAGATGGTCCGATTATCCTATCAGCCTCATCCCATATTAGGAAAATCGATAACCACAAGTTAATTATCGATCTGAAACCTGCTTTAAATAAAGATCAACTGGATAGTCGCCTACAAAGAGATTTCAAAAATTATGCAAATAAGCATTTCAAAAATGTTTTAAAAAATTTGCTTCCAGCTAAAATTATCCCTGTGATCATTAAAATATCCGGAATTCCAAGTTCAAAACCTGTAAATCAGATCACAAGAGAAGAAAGAAAGAATCTTATCTTAGCCTTGTCCAAACTAACGATTCCACTAATAAAATTTCGCCCTATCACTGAAGGAATAATAACTTCCGGAGGTGTAGACGTTACTCAGATCGATCCAAAAACAATGGAATCAAAAATTGTTCCCGGTCTATTTTTTGCC
>LSCM01000030.1 GCA_001577185.1 Cloacimonetes bacterium TCS62
GGAAAATACTCTGCACAAAGTTTTTGGAAAGTTTCTAAATATTTTAATCTACATCGCCGCTTAGCGGCTTAGTTCAACACACGTGTCAGCGGGTAGGCTGGGTGGTTTGTTTTGGCTGTATCGTACCGATTCAGGGTTTAGCGGTTTGTACGGGCTGAATCATTCTGATTCCGCCGCACACGCCAAACTTCTTGCTCAGTGTCAATCAAAAATAATAGAATAATTTTGAAAAAATAGATCATTTTAGTCTGATAGAAGTGATTTTATGCTGTATTTCACTGTTTTCAGGAATAGTATCCCTATGAAGAAAATTGGAAATTTATCTTTTCTGGAATGTTCATCTCGCTTGCTCATACTCCCTGTCAAAACTTTCTTTCGTCTTCGGTTATTTATTAACCTGATCACTAATTTTCTGATTCGACTCAAAGGAGAACGAGATGACCGGTAAATCTATTAGTCGAAGCGTCTGTTAGAGTCCTGAAATTAATTTCAGGACTCTGCAACCTTCTGCGCTGTGCGCTGCCGGTCATTCCGTCTCCACATTTTGTGGTTCAAGCTTTCCAGCTTCTTCTTGATCTTCACTCTATGCGTTTATAATTTCTCTAAGCTGTCTGGCGTAATACCTCTTTTATTGGTAATTTTTTTATACTTTTTCCTATCGATTCCGAGTACTCAAGTAAATATCTACAATATTGCTGTTTTTTCTTTTTTGTTTTCTTATTGTTAAATCTTTTACTTCTAAAATATCGGTCAATTGCTCTCCTATTTTCACAATTTATCTTTGTATTATCAGGTTTCATTTTTATCACTCCCAGTTAACATATCAATAGAGATTGGAACACCCCTCTTTTTTCTGTATTCACTAAATGGCAGAAGAGTCAAGCTTGAGGCTGAAGAGGTTTCAAAAGCTCTGAGAAAAAGTAAGTGTTTTCTATATAAAACTTTATTATATAAGGATTTAACGGATATTATAAAAAAACAGACTGCCTTAATAATATCTCAGACAGTCTATTTATGTTATGAAAAACCCAAAAATGTAACTTTTTTTTGTAACTTACCGTAAAGTAATGCTTTACAAAGTTACATTTTAGTTACAATTGCTAACAGAAGTGTTTAACTGTAGTAACCGGGTAACTTGTCTTTTTTTAGAACTACACACCTTTTAGCTTTATTGCCAATCTTCTTACTATGTGATGTAATAGGTTTGCCTATTTTTGTTTTATCTGTGATTTTGATATCTTCATCATAATGAGCAATATAAGGAGATTTCTTCAATAACTCTTTGATGTTTTTGAGACTCATATAAGGAAAATATTTCTTTTTGTAGCTATCTTTGATGATACTCCAGACCCCATTAAAATTAAAATAAACATATTTCTGATCCATTGCGATGTACTGGCTGGCAGAACTCTTATCTAGCAACCTTTCCAGCTCCCTGATAAAGTAGATCAGAGGATTTAAGTAACTTTCGGTCTTATGGATCTGGTCCTCTAAGAAATTTAGTGTTGTTTTCTCATCCGGAAGTTGCTCAGAGTTGCTGATAATCTTCTGTAATGCCAAGAAACAGCCACCTACCAAAGCATAATTTTCAATGATCCTGGGGCTGGCTTCTTTTACAGATAGTTTTTTTCCAAATTCTTCTACACTAGAGAGAATATCTTCTAGTTGCAAATTCTTCAATATCTCTGTAATAAAGCAGCTAAATCCATCTGCTTGTTGTCTTGCTTCATCAAATAAAGGTTTATTCATCTTTATTGTATCCAGAGAAATGAAAATACAGCGACTGACCACTTGCTTATCAAAAGGTTCAACAACTGTTGTTATGATCGTTGAACCATTGACTGTTCTTTCTAGCGCTTTCTGAGGATTCTTAGGATCGTATTTCACCGAACCTTGTCCATCATAGCGACTCTTGATAAAATCGAAATGACCTTCTGAGAGTTCATTTAGAACCATCGGCAGATTGTTTAGCAACAATGATTTACTCTCAATGCCGATTTTTGTGGCATTCCCTGCACAATTCACATTTGCTAATGACAGGTTCATTCCGAATAATTGACAGATCAATTCGGTTAAACCACCTTTTCCTCGACCTGATGCAGCTAAAATGTAGAGTAGAGGAAAATGTTTTTTCCTGGTCATATATTGTTGGAAAAACATAGTCGCTGTTGCATATCCTAAGATCAAGATCGCTTGTTTACCATACAATTTGAAAAAATAATCCCATAATTTTTTAAGATCTATTTTGCTTTCGCTGATAGAGATCATATCTGTTTCTTCAAGATTATAACCTTTGTTCTCTATCCATAATGTTTTAGAGAAATCAACTAATTTATTTTTTTCCCATACCTTATTACCAAGATTGTATAGATTGGTACTAATTTTACCAAAACCATGCTTATCTTCAACTATCTTACCTTTATCCAACGAGAGTATAATATCTCTGAAATCCTTATAAACATTATTAGGCATATCTATACTGTAATCAGTTTTACTTAACAGTTTACGATTGAAACTATGGACACTGAGAAATTCCTGGGGATGGAACTCAATTGCTTTTTCATTGATCTGAAGAACACGTATTCGTACCCCATTATCTTCTTTAGAATGAAGAAATTCCAGATGTGTGAAATTTGTATGATAGACCTTTTCATCATTGGTATAATTAAACATACCTTGATTGTCTCGGTCATAATCATATTGTTGCAATTTTTCCAGAAATTCATCCTTATTGTTTACTTCATGTTCTTCAATAATATCCATAATATCTCGTTCGATATTTTTACTTGCATCTTGAAGAAGCTCGTTACTGCAAGTTAGCAGTCTTTCAACCTTACTCCTTTTTAATTTACGCATCTTCATCCTCCTGGATATAATCCTTTCTTTCCAGCCATTTTTTTGCATCATCTTTTCTTATTCTGTACACATTGCGTATTTTTTTTGCTGGTAATGCACTATCAGCAATTTCTCGTCTAATCGTTTCTGTACCCACATCGACAAGTTCTGCTAAGTCCTTTACGGTTATATAGTTTGCCTTCTCCTTAATCATTTAATCCTCCATTTCTATTACTGTCAGATCTCCCGAACAACATTTTTATTTGTTTCATCCCATATTTTCGTAGTTCCTTATTGGATGATTCGGAAAGTTTTATTAAAGTTTCAATTGATTCATTATTTTTATTTTTTATGACATTTCGATCTTTATGTAGTCCCGCAATTAAGCTTTTCTTCTGCTTTTCTGTTAGAGGAGCATATGTACCTAAAGTAGTTGCTATATTTTCATGTCCTACATTCTGGCTAATCGCCTTAGTTTCTTCCATACTTCTAGCTACTTTATCTGCTGCATGTATGCAAGCATGTCTAAAAGTATGCGGATAATAGTAACCTATGTCGGTTTTGATCATCCTTTGCTTCATTATTTCTCTTAGTCGACCTGATGAAATAAATTTCCTAGTTACTTTAGTAGATTTCTTATAAGTTAAGTTCTCTATTTTCTCACGCTTAGCACCTGGGAAAAAAGCATCTTTATAACCAAACCCCTTTTTTAACAAATAATCATACCATTCATCGATTTCGCTTAAGAAATTATTTCCGAAATCGAATAAATGAGTATTTATCTGCTTGGAGTATTTTGTTCTAACTCCTTTCTTAGGATTTTGATCAATACTATGTTCTTCAGGATCATAACACTCTAAGCTTAATGATGCTAAAGCATCTATTCTAGCTCCACTACAGATTGCCATGGAAAATAAAGCTCTATCTCTACTGTCGATCTCAGTCTTTTTATCGATGGAATTAATGATTTTCTTAACCTGCTCAATTGTTGGATGTTTTACAAAGTTGTTTTTTGCTTGAATTTTCTTTTTCTCTTTGAGACTCAGATTAAGGTATTCAGTGTTAAATATTTTAATATGACTTTTATACCCGGGCTGTAAATGTAACCATTGAAAAAAGTTAGACATCTTTGTTAGGACACTATTCACAGTATCTAAACTAATCTTCTTACCGTTGTACTTGTGATTTTTCACTTTCTCTTTAAATGATAAAGCAATTTTTTCGTTGAATTTTTTGAAATCTAGATTACCCGTATATTTTTGCCATAATTGGAAAGCCTGCTGATATTTCTTCAAAGTTTTTTCGCTGTATCCTTTTGCTTTCTCAAGCCACCGATTATACTTTCTCTGAATATACACATTATCACTATTGGTTCTCATACTGTTCTCCTCTTAAAAATTTGTTTGATTATCTCTTTTCGTTTTCCCATATAATCCATTTCGAGTTCTTTCATAAAATTCTTCATTTTAAACTCCTATTGTTTTTTTTTATTTTGATACACTCTTAGCTTAGAAGAAGAGTTCTCATTTAGACTCTTATCCTCTTCCTTGTATTTCGGGTTACAATTCTCTAGCATTTTGATTTTTCGATCACTGGTATATTTCCAAATTGAACAGCCACATTTCTCACATTTTGCTCGTATGATCACCTGTTTTGCGTTTTCCCCTAGTGTTTTACCGGTTGTTATGATTTCTTGTGTTCCAGCAGAACCTTTAC
This sequence comes from Cloacimonetes bacterium TCS62, assembly GCA_001577185.1. Classification (GTDB taxonomy): domain Bacteria; phylum Cloacimonadota; class Cloacimonadia; order Cloacimonadales; family TCS61; genus TCS61. The sequence continues at coordinate 4,552 of LSCM01000030.1, forward strand.
GTGCAGCTTTACATTTAACACAGTATGATTCATCTGGTTGTAATGGTGTTCTACGTGCTGCTCTTTTTCTTTTCAGATACTCTATAAGTGATTTACCTTCCACCAAAAATGGTCTGCGATTTTCATCCAATACATTAAGCCCATCTTTGTGCCAGCCTTGTACAGTTCTTACGTGAACTCCTAATAATTCTGAGATTTCTAAGAAAGTATAATAGTGAGAGCTTTTGATCTTGCTGAGTTGGTATTTTTTACTCATAATCCCTCCCATTATCTTCTTCCAAGATGTGCTGGTTTGCTTCCTTTTCAATTTGCTGTTTAGACTTGACCAGGTTACCTTCATTCAGGACGAAGTCATCTAAATCCTTCTTCAAGAAATAGAGCTTCCTTCCCCTTAATCGAAAGAAATTCAGAACTCGCTTGTGTGTATACGAATATAATGTCGCTGGTTTTAGCGATAGATATTCGCATGCCTCCTCTAATGATAGAAAAGGTCTTTGGTGCATCATTTGTTTAAATGTCATATGTTCCTCCTAATTAAAGGAGGTCGCATTGCGACTTTGATGTTGCTTTTTGATAATGGAGGAACGTTATAACGCTTTATTAGTTAATCTATGAGAATATGTGTTAATTTAGTTACTAGGTAGTATCGAGGTTGTATGCGACCCTAAAACACTATTATCAAAAATACTGTATGAATATTAAGAATTTATGCTCTCAAGTTTTGATAAAAATATAATCAATCAAATAAAATGATTTAAGCAGATCTGAACTAATCGTAAAATATTGAATGATTGCTTGTTTAGAATAAATTCCCTATTGAGTAAGAATGTTAATTTTTAAATATCTTTATTGTTTTTATCATCATGAAGTAATCGATGTGTAGTATCTGAATGATGATAACTATTTCAATATACTATTGATTGAATAATTTTCGAGATATGTAACAGAAGAGATCTTCTTTGTAGAAAAAAGGTTCAAAAAGTTTTACAAAACATAATTTCTTAATAAAAGATATCCACCTCATCATCAGATTCTTTATGTCTATTTCTTTAATAAGTATCATTGCTTCTTTTCTCAATCTCTTCAGGTGACTTTAGTATAATTTTTAAATCATTAATTTCTTCTTTCATCTTTACATTAAAAGAAACTTTAAATACCTTTTGATAGCGTTTCCAATCCATTGGCCTATCTTCTTTCTTAAAACCTAGTCTAAGATATTCGTTTAGTCTATGAAATAAATCACTATTATGTGTGTAATGACCCAATATTAGATTATCTTTTGATTTGATAATCATCTCTAATAATGAGTGTCTTTTTTTGCTAATGCGCAATGGTCGCAAATAATCTTTGAAATAGAAGAATTTTCTATAAGATTTTAAATAACAAATTGTAACATCTTCCCAAGAATATGGTCTCTTATTATGTTCATATCCTTCAAATACTTTAGATTTCTTACCACTTTGTTTATCAGACGTAATACTAATAATAGCTTGTTGTATATTACTCAGACCTTCTTGAAGGCCATTAGCTTGTTGTATATTACTCAGACCTTCTTGAAGGCCATTAGCTTTTTCTCTACTCTCATTTGAAGTATCATTCATTTTTACTGAAGTCAATACTGTTTTTAATGCTCGTTCTAAATCGTTTCGTTTAACACATTCCCAATACCATATATTCATCAAATCCTTGTAATCAACTTCATAATCTTTTTTATATTTAGTTTTATTGGGATCTTTATATTCTTCATTGATTTCAATCTGACAATCCTCAATTTTTACTGATTCTTTTTCTAAGAAATCCTCTAGGGTGATAATTTCACTATCACCCTCGTTCTTAGCTCTGATCTTAAAGATTGGTCTGATTGCAATCAAATTTTTCATTTTTCTGCTTCGCTTGAATTCTATCAAATTATCTATTTCTTCTTTGGAATCGTTGAATTTGAAAATATAGAAGATTGACCAAATACTATTTTTAGGAAATATCTCTTCGGGAAATAGATTCTTATGTATGGAAAACTCTAACTCGCGGACTGTACTTAACGTGCTTGTTGCCGATCTTGTTTTTCTAATTCTTAGTTCTAAGTTAAGGGATCTTCTGAAGTTATCATTAAGTACTTTCTTTGATAAAAACCATCCTAGTCGAGCATATTTTCTTTGCAAACTCTTAGGGAAATTGAAGTTAACTAACATAATTTTATAATCTAAATTGATTTTGAGATCATCAATCCTTCTATTCAGCTTTTCCTTTAATTCTGTGAATTTCTCTTGAAGTGACTTTTTTTCAGGTTCATTTAAATATCTATTATCATTGTAAAAAGAAGCTCTAAGCCAATTGCGAGCAATATCACATTCATAATCATCATTCAAATATGAAACTTTAAATCTGAATGCAGATGCAATTCTATTGTAATATTTACCCATATAGTCATCAGGTAACTCAGGAATTCCCAGTCTTTTGAAGATTGAGTCTAACCTTAATTCTAAAAAAGTTACAACAATTGTTTTTACAATTTTCGGATAGAGTTGATTCCAAGAGATTTTTTCGTTACAGATAATTTTCTTAATTTCTTCAGCTTTCTCGTTCAATACTCTCTGCTCATCTTTACTAATTCGACCCATAGACTCCTCAATTTCAACATCGTACATTCTTTTAAAAAGACTTATAATACTCTATCATTATTCATCTTATATTAATTATTAAGGATTATTAAATAGAATGAAAAGTCAAGAATAAAATAATATACTTAATTAGCATAATATGTTACAAAAATAAGCCCAAGCGAACACTCAGGGTATCTAATATGAATTCAGCAGCTCTTTTAGCTTTAATTGAACATTTGAATATGAATTAGTTTTTTTAAGTTTATACTAGGGACAAAATAGTATAAAATTCTAACAATTTGTGATTGAAAAATCTTATAATTATTTTAGTTTTGGTAATTTATCAATAGCTTTGTCCTTTGTCTTATCAACTTTCTCAACGTATTGAAGAGTAGTTCTTATGTCTTTATGCCCCATTAACTTCTTTACGGTAAATACATCTACTCCATTTTCGATTAATAAGCAACCAAATGTATGTCTTGCACAATGGAACGTAATTTTCTTTTTTATGCCAGCATTTAGTATCCATTCCGATAATCTCTTTGAAGTCTTTCCACCATGTGGAATATGAAAAATATATTCATCTTTTTTCTTCTTTCTTTGCTCTTCAAGCAATAGTTTAGCAGTTTCATTTAGTTTAGTATCAGTTTCGGTCTTTGTTTTCTGTTGAATAATTTTAATATGATCCTTTTGAATATTTGAGTCTTTGAGTTTTCTGATGTCAGAAATCCTTAAACCGGTGTAACAAGCAAACAAAAAACCGTTTTTTAAGTCATTATATTTACATTCTGTTTTCTCTAATTTTTGCATTTCTTTAAAAGTTAGTCTCTCTATTTTCGTTCTTTGATACTTAATTCTTAGTGTTTGGGCTGGGTTAAAGTCTATTTTGCCCAATTTCACAGCATAATTCAGACATGCCTTATAAGCAGCAAAATAGTGTTGAGCAGTATAATTGGCAATATTAAATGATAACAAATAGTTCATGAATTTTTCTGACAATTCATAATCTAACTTTTTGATATCTAGTACTTCTTTGTTATAAAATTTTACAAAATAATCGTAAGCAATCCTATAGTTTGTATCGCTTTTAGTCGTATAAAACTCTTTGAAGAAATCTATGAAGTTTGTTGTTATACTAGAATTTGAAAATCTAATACCCGTATTGCTCTCCAAAAGTTGTAGTTCTTTCTTATTTCTGATTGCTAATGCTTTTTGTATAACGTTCTTGTTCCTACGTATATCTTTTTTCTTATTAGATATATAAAGTTTCAAATTATTTGTTTGTCTTTTTTCTCTATTCCAATAATCTAAATATAACCTATAGTTACCACTTGGATTTTTCCTATATCTAATTTTTATCTTGTAATTATCATTTTGCACTTTTAATTTCTCAAGAATTTTTTGAACCTGATTTTTCATATTTACCTCAAGAGTCAGTATTAAATTATGCAACAAATATGCAACAAAAATCATCAAAATTAATCAAAATAAATCAAAATTAATCAAACTTGATAGCAACTATATTTCCAATAACAAATCCCGTAGACAGTCTATAATAAGGCTTTAGAGCGGTGTCATAAATGGTGCTGGAAGGGGGACTCGAACCCCCGACCTACTGATTACGAATCAGTTGCGCTACCATCTGTGCCATCCCAGCATAACTCTGCACAATTGTCTTATGGATTTGAAAAATAGTGAATTTTAACTAGCGTTTTGCGTCAAGATAAAATGAATAAATTCAAATAATGAGGTTATGAATCTTAGTTTATTTTATATGATGATTTTTTTGTTGACATGATTCAACTTATGCATTAAATTCGCATTAGTGATCAAATCAGCTTGTTATATGATTATCTTCAATCAAAGGAAGGTGTTTTATGAAAGTGCTATTAATATTTACTATATTATTTACTTTTACTTTTAGCTTTGCTAATATCTTTATTGAAGGTCCATATGCCTGGGAATTACAATGGATCGATGGTGAATGGAATATGGAATTACTAAATTTATATGTTTACCCTCCAGAACTATCAGAATGTTATATGTCTGCTTATAATGGTTATAGCTATTTTAACGGTAATTCATTTCCTTTTGATGAATTCACAATTGTTACAAAAAATGATCTGCAAGTGCCTTTGGAAATAAATCCTGAAGGTGATGAAATAATATTGGGATGGGCTGGTCAATCTTCAGCTATACCATCATGTCATGTTTACTTTGGAAATAGCGGATACAATATGGCACCTCTTCAGGGAGAATCACTTGTAAGAAAGCCTTTTGCTGATCCAAATTATCCATTAGTCGGCTATTATTATTGCCGAGACAACACACCTACAATGGGTGTAGTTAATGATGATAGTGGTTTTACAGGTACATTTTGTGGGACTGTGTTCAATCAGCAGAATGAGCCGTTAGAACGTGTACTATTGGAGTATTTCCCTCCACTGAATGCAAATCAAATTTATACTGATATTTCGGGTGCATTTACTTTGGAAATGAATACAGTTCGATATGATATTCAAGTTATTTATGATAACGTAACCTATATAGATACAATGATCTCTATAGCTCCTGATTCTACAACTATGAAAAACTTTGTTTTACCTGTTGTATCAACTATTCCAACCACTATTGACTACAATACAGCTGAACTTCATAATTATCCAAATCCCTTCTATATTTCCAATTCTTCGGCTCAAGAAAGAAAAAGTGACTCTTTTAGAGCAACTAATATCCAATATAAAATTCCACAAAATATAAAATCTGCTTCAATAGAAATATTTAATAGCAAAGGGCAATTAGTAAGATCATTTGAATGCAGCATAAGTTCTCCTGAAACATTACAACAAGTCAAATGGAATGGAGCTGATAATGATGGACACCTAGTATCATCGGGAGTTTATTATGCTCAACTTATTGGTAATGGGAAATTTTTAACGAAATGCAAGATACTGCTATTGAAGTAGCATGAAAAAGTTTGCTCTGTTCATTCTATTTCTTTTTTTATCTTATAAAGCCTTTGGTGAATTACGATTTTATAGAG
>LSCM01000031.1 GCA_001577185.1 Cloacimonetes bacterium TCS62
TGCATTTGATGCACGAAGTTCCGCTTCTGATTATACAAGTGTTAAAAAAATGATCCTTCTTAAGTAAACATTATGTTTGCTTAAATCAGATAAAATTATAACGTTGCTCTGAAATTTTCAGGGCAACGAACTTTAGAAGATATTGGAGAAAATAATGAAAAAAATCACTATTACATTCTTACTGATTATACTCACAAGTTCTTTATTAGTAGCAGCTACAATTGAACAAGAATTTGATTTTACAAAACCACAGATCCAGGATATAGATAATTATCAGAGAATATTATCATCCGAAATGACAAGTAATGTGGATCCTGGTTCGCCAGAGATCCCAAGTAGAGCTATCAAAGTTTTGTTACCTTCAGGTGAAAATATTACCTCAATAAAAATCATCTCAAAAGAGCACGAAATCCTGTCGGGTCGTTATAATATAATACCTCAACAAACTCCTTACCCAATTGGTTTCAAAGGAGATACTAAATTTACAGAACCAAATAGTTCAATTTATGAACGTAATAATTTTTATCCACAATTGAATTATACAAAGCCAAATGTGCAGTATTTCAGAGGACATTCAATTGCATTAGTCAATTTATATCCTATTCAGTATAATCCAGTAACAAATAAGATCAAATTTTCTTCAATTTTAGAATTAACAATTGAAACTAAGCCAGAAGTATCATCCAGCCAAGCTTTTCACAAATTCTATCGGAATGATCTAGCAACTAAAAAACGGTTAAAGAATATCGTTGAAAACCCACAATTATTATATAGCTATCCGCAAACCTCAAATTATAGAGACGAGATCTTTGATTATGTCATAATCACTAATAATTCCTTTATTACAACTTTCAATGATTTTATCTCTTTAAAGCAAGCTCAGGGATATAGCGCCCTACTAAAAACAACTGAAGAAATATATTCCGAATATGATGGAATAGATAATCAAGACAAGATAAGGAATTTTATTATTGATGCTTATCAAAATATGGGAACAGAGTATGTTCTTCTTGGTGGTGATACTAACATTGTGCCTTATCGTGGTTTTTGGGTTGCAGCTGGAGAAACAATTGATTATGGGATTCCTTCTGATATGTATTACGGTTCTCTCGATAGAACTGGAACTGGAACTGGACCGGATTGGAATGTTGACAATGATGATAAATGGGGAGAACATAATGAAGCAGATTATCTTTCAGAAGTAAATGTGGGTAGAATTTCTGCAGATAACATAACTGAACTAACAGCTGCGCTTAATAAACAAATCATGTATCAAGACGATCCTGTAATCAATGATCTGGAAAAAGCCTTAATGGTTGGAGAAGAATTAAATGATTCCCCCTACACATTCGGGGGAGATTACAAAGATGAAATTGTAGATGGTGGAAACTATAATGGTTACACTACTGCCGGTATAGATGATAATATAAACATTGAAACTTTATATGATAGAGAGTTTTATTGGAGCTCTAATCAGCTTTTCAATAAAATGAATGACGGACTTAACTTCATTAATCATTTGGGTCATTCCAATATAGACTATAATATGAAGACATATATGAGTTCTGTGACTGATCAAAATATTACTGCTAATGGTATTGACCGTAATTTTTTCTTGGTTTATTCACAGGGCTGTCTGCCAGCTGCAATTGATGCAAATTGTATTGCAGAAAAGTTCACAACTATCGATAATGGATGTGCTGTGTTCGTTGGAAATTCCCGCTACGGTTGGTATATGCCAGGTGGAACAAATTCAAGCTCGCAGTTTTTAGATAGACAATTCTTCGATGCATTATTTGATGAAAATATCTATACGGTAGGAGCAATGAACGTTGATTCAAAGGATGATGGTGCTAACCAATGTAATAACGACTGGTTTCGGTGGGCAGTGTACGAGGTAAATGTCCTTGGTGATCCATCTATCAATGTTTGGACTGCAGAACCTACTGACTTAATAGCAGTTTATCCTCCTAGTATTTCAATTGGGTCGGATGAGATCAGTTTTCAGACAGATGCCCCATACTGTCGTATTAGTCTCGTGCAGAATGGAGAAATCATTGGAAAAGAAACTGCTGATGAAAACGGCGATGCAACTGTCACTACCTTTTCACCTATTACAAATGCATCTGTTATAGAAGTAGCAATTATGGGTCACAACAAACATCGTTATAATGATGAAATTGTTGTTGTGTCTAACGAGCCTTATGTAATATTTGAAGAACTTGAGATTAATGATCAAAGTGGAAATGGCAATGGTTTAGCAGATTACAGTGAATCTATCGATCTGGATCTAACTCTTCGTAATGTAGGTAATCAAACGGCTAATTCCATCTCTGCGGTAATAAGCACGGATGATGAATTTATCACAATAACTGACGATAATGGAGTTTACGGCGATATTACAGCTCAATCGAACTCATTATTAGAAGGTGCATTTTCTTTAGACATAGCAGAAACTATCCCTGATCAACATATAGTAGAATTAACTTTGGAAGCTACAGATATAAACAACCAAACCTGGACATCAAATTTTACGATAACGTTAAATGCACCGCTGTTCGAAATGCAAAATATTATCGTTGATGATTCAAATGGAAATAATAATGGTATATTAGATCCTGGAGAAACAGCATTTTTTATTATCGAAACAGCCAATATCGGTCATGCAGATTCCCCAGATACTTTTGGATCTCTAAATAATGATAATGATCAGATTACAATTGAAAGTAGTATTTCCAACTTAGGTTCGATACCTGCTCAAAATTCATCAAACGCCGTCTATACGATATCTGCTGATAATACTACGCCCCTAGCTACAATAGTTAATTTTGAATACATAGTTTTTGCAGATGATTATATTTATGAAACTAGTTTCCAACATTCGATCGGATTAATTGTAGAAGATTTTGAGACCGGTGACTTCACATCCTTTCCCTGGGAATTTACTGGTAATGCTGACTGGATAATATCTGATGGTGCTTATGAAGGTGATTTTTGTGCAAAATCTGAACAAATTGGTCACAATTCATCAACTGGATTGAGAATTGAGACAGATATTTCAAACGACGGCGAGATAAGCTTTTGGCGCACTGTCTCATCCGAAGCAAATTATGATTACCTTAGATTCTATATTGATGGAACTCAAATGGGAGAATGGAGTGGTGATGAAGGTTGGGTAGAAGTATCTTACCCAGTAAATAGTGGTTCGCATTCATTTACTTGGAAATATGAGAAAGACCAAGCTGTCACTGGTGGTACTGACTGTGCCAGAATAGACTACATCATCTTCCCTTCTTTGGGAGCAGTTTTCCCTCCAATTTTAAGTGTTGAACCAAATGTGGTAAATGTCGAACTACCAACCAACGAGGTTTTAGTAGATACACTACATCTTAGTAATATTGGGGGTGATATACTTGAGTATTCCATTACTGTACCCACCGCTCTTGAGTGGTTAGATTTCTCACCCGAATCTGGAAGTATCAATATGGATGAAACTGATGATATTGAGCTGACATTCGATTCGACAGATCTTTCTGCAGGAGACTATACAACTGCACTAACGATCAACTACTACTTAGGAGAGCAACAAATAATTCCAGTAATTATGAACGTTTCGGAAACTAATACCGAAAACAATTTACTACCGGAAATTACAGAACTATCTGGTAATTATCCCAATCCGTTCAATCCGTCAGGTAGTGGACGCAGTACTACAACTAACATAAAATTTAGTTTAAATGCAGATTCCCAAGTATCTCTGAGCATGTATAATATCAAAGGACAAAAAGTGCGTACTTTGATATCTGATAAGTTGGATGCTGGTTACCACACGGTAGTTTGGGACGGTAAGAACGATTCTGGTAAAAGTGTAGCTAGCGGAATTTATTTTTCTGCTTTCGATGCACAAAGTTCTAACTCCGACTATACAAATGTTAAAAAAGTAATTCTATTAAAGTAAGAAATAATTAAAAAAATATTGGTTTCCACGCTAAATTTTAAATTTAACTTGGGAACCAATATATTTGGAAAATCAAATAGTAGCTATTTTTTGATCAGATCGGCAAGAGCTTCTACTCGGCTTCCATTGTACTGCAAGTCTGCACATTCTTCATAATAAGGTATCCGAGATTCATATAATTCAAATAACTCATCAACGCTTCTATTTAAAACCAATGGTCTGTATGAATTGATTATACGTGACTTAACTTTTTTCCAAGATGGATTCAGCCAGATCACCAGATTTGACTCATCGCTTAAAAATTTACGATTTTGGGAATTTTGTATTATACCGCCACCGGTAGAAATAATACCACTACGATCCCATTGCAGTAAGATCTGATTTTCAATTTTACGAAAATAATCTTCACCTTTCTCTTTAAAGATTTGATTTACATCAAGTTCAACTCGTTTCTCAATTTCAAGATCTATATCATAATAATTCAATGCTAGTTTATCTGCCACTCGTTTACCCAAATATGTTTTCCCTACTCCCATAAAACCAATTAAAAATATTTTATCTTTTTTCATATAACTCCAAAAAATAGCGTCCAGAAATCGTTCTGAACGCTCTTTTTTTTATTTTAAAATAGATTAATCTATTTCTCATCTTTAGGAGCATCTCCCTTATCATCAGCTTTTGCTTCTTCATTCTTTTCTGCTGATTCTTCTTTCTTTTCTTCCTTTGCTTTATCTTGAGGTTCTTTTTCAGTCTCTTTTGCAGCTTCTTCTTTAACAGATTCTGTTTCTTGTTCATCCTTATCGGACTGTTCTTCTTTTGCCTCTATCTTTTTATTTTTCTCATCTTTACCAGAGTCTTCTTTAGATTCTTCAGTCTTCACCTCTTCTGAGGTCTTTTGAGCTTCTTCTTTTTCAGAACCATCTTTTTTCCCATCAGTTTCTTTCTCTTTTTTCTTCTGTTTATCAGTCTTAGGAACTTCCTCAGAAATTATCTCTTTAACCTTCTTTCTTCTGGCACTTTTCTCTTGTAATTTCTTTTGGTGCTCAGAAACAAATTCTTCGAATTCCTTCTCTGATTTTGCAAAGAAATATGCTTTAACACTAAGAATCAAACGTCTATTTTCCAAATCCAATTCTATAATTTTAAGAGGTAATTCTTCATTTTTATCAAATGCCATTCCAGCTCTTTTTAAACCAGGAATTGCCAGATGAGATAACGGCACAAAACCTTCCACTTCGTAATCATCAACTTCAACATCTACAAGAACACCTTTAGATATTATTTTAACTATTTTAGCAGTGATCTCAGTATTGATGGGAAGTTTCTCATCTAAGTTTTCCCAAGGATCTTTTTCTAGCTGCTTAATCCCAAGAGCTATACGATGTAAAGTCTTATCGATCGATAGTACTTTAACTTTGACTTTCTGCCCCTTTTGTAATACTTCCTTAGGATGATAAATTCGCTTTGTCCAGGATATATCCGATATATGAACTAAACCTTCAATTTCATTTTCTATCTCTACAAAGACGCCAAAAGGAGTTAATGTTTTCACTTCACCTTCTACTACAGTATCAACAGGATATCTATTCTCGATCGTAATCCAAGGATTAGCTTCCATTTGCTTAATACCCAGAGATATTCTTTTATCTTCTTTAGAAGTAGAGAGAACGATCGCTTTGATCGAATCACCAACATTGAGCGTTTGTTTTGGATGCTTGATCTTTTTAGTCCAACTCATCTCAGAGATATGCACTAATCCTTCCACTCCCGGCTCCAATTCAACAAAAGCACCATAATTTGTGAGATTCACCACCTTCCCACTTATGATCGATCCTTCAGGATACTTTTCTTTGATATTCTTCCAAGGATGTGGAACCAATTGTTTCAAACCAAGAGAAACTTTCTGTTCTTCTTCATTATAATTTAGTACTTTAACTTTTACTTTATCACCAATATTCAACATATCTGATGGATGTTTTATGTGACCCCAGCTCATATCTGTAATATGTAACAAGCCGTCAATTCCACCTAAGTCGATAAATGCACCATATTCAGTTATATTTCTAACCTCTCCATCTAGTTCAGCATCTTCTTCGATCTGCTTTTTAAGCTCATCTAAACGAGATTTTTGCTCTTCTAATAAAACTTTTCTACGAGACACAATTACGTTTCTTCTATCTTTATCTATATTCAAGATCTGGAATTCACTTTCATTTCCAATAAATTGATCTAAATTTGGAATTGGTTTTGTGGATATTTGTGAACCAGGTAGAAATGCTTCAATACCATGTGTGTTTATTATCATACCGCCTTTTACACGTCTGCGATAAGTTCCAACCACATGGTTACCCGCTTCCATCTCTTTAGTTAATTTATCTATATTTAAATAGAAATCTGCTTTTTTCTTCGATAGTTTTAATCTGCCGGAACCATCCTCTACAGAATCTATATAAACTTTAATTTTTGAATCAATTTTAGGAATATTGTCTGAGCTGAACTCTTTCACTGAGATAGGACTTTCTGATTTAAACCCAATATCTACAAGAACATTTCTTTCATCAACACTTACAACGGTTCCCTCTACAATTTTACCTTCATCAAATTTACTGAAATGTTCATCTAAAAGATCCATCATGTAATCTTTATCAGATTGTTTTTTATTTTCTGTTTTCTTGTCTTTTGATGTAGTTTCAGTCTTCTTTTTTTCTTCTTTCTTGGTTTGTTTCTTCTCTTTAGTTTCTTTCATCTCTTCTTTTCCGATAGATTCCTTTTCATCAACCTTATTTTCGATAGAATCTTTTTCATCACTCACTTTTTTTTGATCGTTAACAATCATCTTTCCTCCTTGAAACCGGGAATATCCTCAACTTTTTCGATTTTTTTATCAAGTTTCCCAATAATTTCGATAATTTTATTATAGACATCTACTATCACCCAATCTGGTGTTGATGCCCCAGCTGTGATACCAATATCCTCTGTTTTAGAGAACCATTTTTTTTTGATCTCACAAGCTGTTTCTACATGATATGTCTTAACATATTTTCCACTTATTTTGGCAAGCATTTTTGTGTTTGAACTATTTTTCCCACCAACTACGATCATAGCATCGCTAATTTTTGCTAGTTCTATTGTTGAGTTTTGTCGCACAGAAGTTGCATTGCAGATCGTATTAATTATTCTCATTTCTTCAGATCGTTTAACCAATTCACTCACTAATTTTTGGAAATCATTTATACTTCTGGTAGTTTGAGATATCACACCGACTTTCTTAAAACTCATGTCCGGCAGCTCTGTTGCATTTGCAACTATGAGGGCATCGCCATTAATGTATGAATAGAGTGATTTTACTTCCGGATGATCTTTATCCCCCAGAATTATTATTTTATATCCCTCTTTATCTAATTCCTCGGCGAATTTTTGTGTTTTTGAAACATAGGGACAAGTTGCATTTATTATCTCTATTTCCTTCTCTTTTAACCTATCTAACACATTTTTTTTCACACCATGTGATCGTATGATAGTTGCTCTATTTTTTATCTGTGAAATATTGTCGACCGCTAAGATATTTTTGCTCTCAAGTTTGCTTACCATTTGCGGATTATGTATTATTGGCCCTAACGTAACTGTTTGATGATTTTCTTTTGCAGCTTTTAATGCCATTTTAATGGCTCTTTTTACACCGAAACAAAATCCTGAATTCTTAGCTAATCTTAAATTCATTTTTTCAACTCCTTGACCTTTTGGAAAACTAAATTAGCTAGTTTACGATAATTATTTCTATTCTCTTCCCAATCAACAAAATCTTCCAATTTAATCCTCTTACCTATATATATTTTTAATCTCTCTTTCCCAAATAAGCATTTCCAGAACTTATTAGAATTTTCAATATAGATTGGTACAATTTCAATTTTCATTTGAATTGCAAATTTGCCAATACCTGCTTTTATACTTGTGCCATTTCTAGTCCCTTGCGGAAAGATCAGTATTGAGTGCCCTAATTGCAGTACATTTTGCACGTTTTTAATCGCACTTTTATCAATCATACCTCTTTTTACCGGTATTGCATTAACCGATTTTAGGAACTTACCAAAAATCTTATTTTTAAATAATTCAGATTTTGCCAAATAGTGGATCTCTTTTGGTAGAATCGCCCCAATAAATGGAGGATCCAGAAGAGATATGTGATTTGCTGCTAGTATACAATTTTCAATATCTTCTAATCTCTCTTTGTTTATTACCTGCAATCGGAAAAATACTTTGATAAAAATAAATATAGCAGATGTTAAAGTGTTATAGAGATTTTTCAATTTACCCTCGAATAATTACATCATAAATGAATTCTACTTGATCTGTGATAGTCATTTGAGTAGTATCAATTGGGATTGCATCTTTTGCTTGCTTTAATGGAGAGTTCTTCCTGTTGGAATCGTTTTTATCTCGCCAGATCAATTCATTTTCGATATCTTCCAATTTAAGATCTTCACCTTTTTCTTGAGCTTCTTTCCATCTACGCTGTGCTCTTGTGTGAACATCAGCTATCATAAAAAATTTGAAATCAGCATTAGGGAAAACCACCGTTCCGATATCCCTTCCGTCCATGATTATTCCGCCTTTATCCCCCATCTTTCGCTGCAATTCTACCATTTTTGCACGTACTGAACCTATCACAGCGATTTCCGATGATAACTTGGTGATATCTGCTTGGCGTATACGCTCACTTACCTCTTCACCATTCAAGAATACCTTATTACCTTTCCCAGAATACTCGATCCTTATTGAGATTTTATCCAACATTTTTTCTAATTCCAAATCATTCTCCAGATCAACATCATTTTTTAAGGCAGATAATCCACATGCTCGATACATTACTCCCGTATCGATATAAACATATTCCAATTTTTTAGCCAAAAGCTTAGCTGTAGTACTTTTCCCAGAAGCGGCTGGTCCGTCTATAGCAATAATATATTTTTTTTTCATAATGTTCCTCAGAATCTATAGGATAAACTTAATGTATTTTCTTCAAATTTTAGATGGATCCTATCTTTTGTCTTCTCAAAATCAAAAAGATGAGCATCCACAAAAGCGTCAATAGTAGATAAAAATATTACAGTACCTAACCACCACAGATCATTTTGTTTTTTATAATAATAATCTAAATACTTATTATAATAATCTTCATTTTCGGTTGATTTATACTTTTCATAGTAATGATCTGACCTTAACTGATGATGAATAGAAATTCCCAGTAAGCTGGATTCTAATGCAAATATAAAACCAGATTTGATATATTTTTGATTGTAGAATTGGCCTCCTCCCGGGACAATAAATGAGTAAGCTGCTGCTTTCAATGGCTTTTTAGTAGCGGGAATTTCCTCTTTTGCAAAGATACAGGTTGAAAATACTAATAACCAGAACAACATCTGAAATTTACGCATTTTTTAATTTCTCTTTTAATGATTGGAAAAACAGAGGGATCATGATCTCATGATGACCAATAAAATAATATCCTTTACCGCCACTAGCCGTTGGACGATCCACTATATTTACTTGTGGTCTATAATGCATGTTCATATCAAATACTGCCGTGTAGAAATTTTCTAAAGGAAAACCTAAATTACGTACAATCGTCACAGCTTTCAAAAAAACTTCCGGCATAATAACAGCCGATCCAAAATTCAAGAAGATCCCACCATCGTTTAACGTTTTTACTTGCTGGCAAAAAATTCTGAAATCCCGCAGTGAACAATCTCCAATAGCTGCTCCATTCGCCGTTTCATGCTGGTGAACAATATCAGTTCCCAAAGCTACATGAACAGTAAATGGAATTTTCTTTCTCTCGGCAGCACCAAATAGAGAAAGAGAACTATGAGGTATATCTTTGTTATCTAAGTATTTTCCAATAGCCTCACCATAACCAAGCTCATCTTTAAAACCGGCACTAATTATATTATTTATACCATCGCAAGTTTCTTCTACCATACCAAAAGAGCCATCCCCCAAAGTATTTGAAACATCTTCTGAAGTTTCGCCGAATTGTGCAATTTCAAAATCGTGGATAACAACCGACCCATTAGAAGCTAAAGCCTTAATA
>LSCM01000032.1 GCA_001577185.1 Cloacimonetes bacterium TCS62
TTAAGTGTAGGAGAACAACAGCGTGTTGAGCTAATTAAAGTATTGTGCCTGGGAGCAAATCTTCTAATATTAGATGAACCTACTGCAGCCTTAACTCCACAAGAAACAGATGAACTGATAGATCTTCTAAAAAAAATGGCTAAGAAAGATCGATCTATAATTTTTATTAGTCACAAATTGAATGAAGTCAAGGCTGTAAGTAATCGGGTTAGTGTGCTTAGAAATGGACATCTTGTATATGAAGGGAATATAAGAGAACATTCTGTATCTACACTTGCAGAGAAAATGGCAGGTAGAGAAATTTCAATGCCGACTTTAAAAGATCAATCCCCTACATCAGATCCGATCTTAGAAATGAAACGTATTTTTGCTAAAGGTAACAAAGGTGTATTAGCATTAGACGATTTTTCTTTGACTGTGAATAAAGGAGAGATCGTTGGGATAGCTGGAGTTTCAGGTAACGGACAGAAAGAGCTAGCAGATGTTATTAATGGGATTAGTCCTATAGAAAGTGGGAATATATTATTAAATAACGAAGAGATCACCAATAAATCGCCACAAACAATAATTAATAAAGGAATGGGTTATATTCCTGAAGACCGAATGCATGAAGGAACAATATCTTCTTTTTCCGTTAAAGAAAATATAATCATGAAAGATTATGATAAACCACCATTGTCAAAAAATTTATTTATGAAAAAGAAAATTATTGAGAATTATTCGCTCGATCTAATTAATAATTACGATATAAAATGTCCGGATAATAAAACTTCCGTTTCGAGTCTCTCTGGTGGGAATGTGCAAAAAGTTATCCTGGCCAGAGAACTATCTCGTAAACCTAAAATGCTTGTTGCATCTTATCCCATTAGAGGTTTAGATATTGGTGCGGCAGAATATGTTCATCAACAACTGCTAGATGCCAGAAAGGAAAATGTTGGTATTTTACTGATCTCGGAAGAATTAGATGAGTTATTAGATCTTTGTGACAGAATTGCCGTGATTTATGAAGGTAAGATTCTCGATATTTTAAATAGTGAAATTGCTACAAAATCAAAATTAGGACTATTAATGGCAGGGATCAAAAAATGAAAAAGAAATTATTCAGTGAAACTACATATCGAATTTTAATTATTGTAACTGCAATTTTCTTCGCACTTCTTGTGGGGGCAATATTACTACTTATTGCGAAAACAAATCCTCTTAAGGCGTATGTTGTTATGTTTACCGAGCCATTAGGCGGTAAGTTTGGACTAACAGAAATATTGGTTAGAGCTGCACCGTTAATGCTAGTAGGCTTGGGAATTGCAATCGCATTTAGAAGTGGAATTATTAATATTGGTGGAGAAGGCCAAATATTGATAGGAGCGATTTTAGGAACATTTATTGCTCTTTCCTTCCCAGATCTACCTACTTATATTCTTTTACCTCTGATATTTATAGCAAGTTTTATTGGAGGTGCCATATGGGGTGGAATTGCAGGTTGGATGAAAGCTTATCTTTCTGTGAATGAAATTTTGAGTACAATTATGCTTAATTATATTGCCTTGCAAATTTACATGTTTCTAATTCGGGGACCAATGATCGATCCTAAGGAAGTATCATATGGTACCGGTGTTCCTCAAACTGCACCACTAAGCAGAAATGCTTGGTTAGCGAAAATAATTCCAGCTAGCAGATTACATGCTGGTATAATCGTTGCAGTTATCTTAGCAATTATGGTTTACCTATTCCTTTGGAAAACTACTATCGGTTATAAATTACGTGCAGCTGGTGCAGAAGCTAAAGCTGCGAAATATATTGGTGTTAATGTGAAGAATTATCTTGTTCTCGCAATGCTGCTATCTGGAGGTTTTGCTGGCATGGCAGGTGCAATCGAAGTCTGTGGAGTTCATCATAGAGCACTTGAATCGATTTCAGCAGGTTACGGTTTTAGTGGAATCGTTGTTGCCTTGTTTGGCGGTCTTCATCCACTTGGTATAATTCCGGCTTCTGCAGTGTTTGGTTTGCTAATTGTTGGAGCGGATATGATGCAAAGATCTGGAGATGTCCCAGCATCGATCATTTTAGCCATTCAGGGACTTATTATCCTAGCTATAGTATCTATTCAGATTTTCTTTTCCAACGATGCGCTTAAAGAAAAAATAATGACTAAATTAAATTTAATGAAATCAGGGGATAAAGATGATAATTGATTTTATAATTGGTATCATTTCTGCAGGTATTCCGTTAGCTGCACCTTTATTACTTGCAGGATTAGGCGAAATGTTCAATCAACGTGCTGGAGTTTTCAACCTCGGTGTAGAGGGTATTATGTTAATGGGAGCATTCGTAGGATTCCTAACTGTACTTACGGTAGGATCAGCAGTTCTAGGATTGCTTGCTGCTATCATCGTCGGTGCTATCATGGGATTATTAATGGCCATAGTTACAGTAAAATTTAAAGCCAAGCAGGGTATTTCAGGCATCGGACTTTTTATGCTAGGATGGGGACTTTCCGGAACTCTATTTCGAGTGTATGTAGGAGGTATTACAAGTATCAAAGGTATAAAAACTTTTAGTTTTCCATTTCTGGGTAAAATACCAATAATTGGTGAAATCTTCTTTCAGAATAATATTTTGGTTTATTTTACTTTTCTATTAGTTCCTATCTCTTGGTACATTTTAAATAAAACTGCCTGGGGATTAAAAGTTAAAGCTGTTGGTACAAATCCACAAGCCGCAGATACACTTGGTATAAAAGTTGAGAGAATTCGTTTTCAATGCATAATATTAGGAAGCATAATGGCAGGTTTAGCTGGAGCATATCTCACAATTGCACAAACACATATTTTTGCTGATAAAATTACGGCTGGAAGAGGTTTCATAGCAGTTGCATTGGTTTATTTTGGTAGATGGAAACCAGTGGGAATAATGTGGGGAACCCTCTTATTTAGCTTAGCTCACGCATTACAAAGATCAATTCAAGTTTATGGAATTAACTTTCCCTATGAAATTGCAGTTATAATTCCATATTTATTAGTTATTGTAGTATTAGCTCTATCATATAAATCGCAGTTTCTGGGTCCTACCTCCTTAGGTAAACCATTCATTCGTGGATCTCGGGAGTAACAACAGGGAATTTACTAGATGTATAGTCAAAAATTCTATTTAAAGCGAACTATTGAGTTATCAAGGCAAGCTGTAAAAAATGGCAATACTCCATTTGGAGCTTTACTTGTAGATCATAATGGAAATATTATTTTGGAACAAGAAAACATAGAGGTTAGTGAGAAAGACTGTACAGGGCACGCAGAAACAATTTTGATGAGAAAAGCCTCAAAATTGTATAATAAAGATTTCTTATGGAATTGTAGTATTTACACATCGATTGAACCTTGTGCTATGTGTTCTGGTGCCATTTATTGGGGTAATGTTGGTAAGGTTGTTTATGGCGTTTCCGAAAAAGAACTTTTAAGATTAACTGGTAATGATAAGCAAAATCCTACCTTAGACCTCCCTTGTAGAAATATATTTAAAAAAGGGCAAAAAAAGATCATGGTAATTGGTCCTATCGAATCTGTTAAAAATGAGATCTTAGAGATACATAAAAATTTTTGGTAATTAAATAAAACTATAAAAAAGGAATGAAAATGAGCAATTTTAAAAACAATCCATTGTCCAATGGAAAACGAATTGGAAAATTTGAGACTATTCCATTCAAAGAAATAAAGTTTGAACATTATGAACCAGCTTTTAATCATGCTTTGGAAGAAGCAAAAAAAGATATCAAGGAAATTCGCGAAGATAAAAATGAGCCTACTTTTGAAAATACGATAGAAGCATTAGAGAATTCGGGCGAATTATTAAATTATGTTTCTAAGGTATACTTTAATTTATTAGGTGCTGAATCAGATGATAAGATGAAAGATCTAGCGCAGAAGATCAGCCCTCTAATTTCAGCATTCTCAAATAGTATTATGACGGATTCAATAATTTTTAAAAGAGTTAAAACTATCCATGATTCTAGGAAGAAACTGGATCTTGATCAAGAGCAGATTAGATTGCTCGAGAAAAATTATAAAGACTTTGTGAGAAATGGTGCTCTTCTTGATGATAAAGAAAAGGAAGAACTGAAAAAGATTGATGGGCAGATGGCAAAACTTAGCCCTCAGTTTACAAAAAATCTCTTAGGAGCAACTAATGCATTTCAATTAGTGATCACTGATGAAACGGAATTGGAAGGATTACCGCAGTCTGCTAAAGATGCAGCGAAATACGCAGCAAAACAGATGAAGAAAGAAGGATGGCTTTTTAATTTACAAGCTCCTAGTGTGAGACCGATATTTAAATATGCAAAGAATAGGGATTTAAGAGAGAAGATGTATCGTGCTTTTACTTCCAGAGCTTTTAATGACAAATTTGATAATAGGAAAATATTGAAAGAAGTTGCTAATCTCAGATATAAAAGAGCAAAATTATTGGGGTTTAAAACTCACGCAGAATATACACTTACCGAGAGAATGGCAGAAAATTCCAAAAATGTACACGAGTTTTTAAAGCGAATTTTTACAGTTGCAATGCCAAAAGCAAAAGAAGAACTGAATGAAATACAATCATTAGCAAAAGAACTTGATGGAATTGATGATTTACAAGCATGGGATTTTTCTTTCTATAGTGAAAAACTACGTCAGAAAAAATTTAAATTTGATGAAGAAGAATTACGTCCGTATTTCAAAGCTGAAAATGTGATCGATGGTATTTTTGAAGTGGCAAATAAGATGTATGGTCTTAATTTTAAACCCATTACAGACATTCAGGTCTACAATGAAGATGTACGCACTTACGAAGTCATAGATGAGAAGAACGATCATGTAGGTTTGCTATATATCGATCTCTATCCAAGAGAAACTAAGCGCAGCGGAGCTTGGATGACTACTTTTCAAACTCAAGGAATGTTACACGATAAGATGAAAAGACCACATGTTGCTGTGGTTGCTAATCTTACACCAGCAACAGATAAATCTCCGGCTTTGCTTCAATTTTCAGAAGTAAGAACCATATTTCATGAATTTGGACATGCACTACACGCTCTTCTATCCAATTGTCACTACAGAACCTTAGCTAGTCCAAATGTATATTGGGATTTTGTTGAACTACCATCACAAATAATGGAAAACTGGCTCATGGAGGAGAAAGCATTAAAAATCTTTGCTAAACATTATCAAACAGGAGAAGATCTACCACTAGAATTGATAAAGAAAGTAAAGAAAGCAGAGAATTTTAATAAAGGTTCGGCTAACATAAGACAATTGAAATTCGGGATGTTAGATATGGCTTGGCATGACACAGATCCTAGAGATATCGATGATGTGGTTGAGTTTGAAGAGAACACTCTTGATAAATTAAATCTGTTACCTCAAGTAGATACTTCATTGCTCTCCACAGCTTTTGCTCATATTTTTGCTGGAGGTTATTCAGCTGGATATTATTCATATAAATGGGCAGAGGTTTTGGAAGCGGATGCATTTGAAAAATTCAAAGAAGAGGGGATATTTAATCAAAAAACAGCAAGATCATTTAAGGAAAATATTTTATCCAAAGGCAATTCAGAGCATCCGATGAAATTATATGTTAACTTCAAAGGTCAAGAACCTGATCCTGATGCATTACTAAGAAGAGATGGGCTCTTAAAATAAAGAATCAAATTAGCGGTCTTTTTCGAAAGATCGCTATTTTTTTATCATAGTTTGGAATATTAAAATTGTTAGTAAAACTTTTAAACAGTGTTACTATAACTTGTATTTTTTATATATTTTACGATTTGCTTGACATTGAAATCAAGTTTAGACAAAAGTTAAATTTAAAGGTAAGAAAATGGATGCAAATTTTGATAATACAGTTGTGATTGTTCCAATATATAATTCGGAGAAATATTTAGAAGAATTATTTACTCAAATTTCCTCATATTTCTCTGCAAAGCAAGTCATTGCGATCAATGATGCATCCGAAGATAACTCGAAAAAGATTTGTAAACAAAGTGGAGTGAATTTTATTGATCTAAATACCAATCAGGGGAAAGGGAATGCCTTAAATTTAGGCTTCAAAAAAGCTCTAGAAATGGGTTATTCATTTGCTTTTACTATTGATAGCGACTTGCAACATAAACCAGTAGATTTCCCAAAATTTATCAAAGAACAAAATATGGGTGATTACAATCTGGTAATAGGTAGAAGGGATTTTTCTATTCAAAAAATGCCACTCTCTAGAATCTGCAGCAATTCAATAACAAGTTGGATATTATCTTTTGTAACTAAAACAACTATCTTAGATTCACAGTCTGGCTTCAGACTTTATGATCTTCAATATATAAAAGATGTAAAATTTACAACAAAAAGATATCAATTCGAGACAGAAGTTATACTAAAAATATTAAAGCACAATGGGAAAATAGGTTTTATTAAGATCGCTACCATTTATGATGACCAGATTAGTTATATTTCTAAATTAAGGGACATAAAAAATTTTGTGAAAGTTGTTATAAAAGAGATAATGCCTTCAAAAATTTATTAAGTTGAACTTGAGATCAAAAAGGAATTTAGATGAAAATACTATTAACAAATGATGATGGATTTGATGCTAAGGGATTATCTATTTTAGCAAAAGAACTCAAACAAAATGGACATGATATTCTAGTGGCAGCTCCACTTACTCAACAGAGTGCTAAATCTCATTCCATTTCGCTATTCAAACCAATGAAAGTTATTGAAAAAGGTGAAAATTTATTCGCGATTTCCGGTACTCCGGCAGATTGCATGATCCTTGCTTCACAACTACTCGTAGATGATGATATCGACCTGGTGATATCCGGCATCAATGCGGGACAAAATATGGGTGAAGATGTATTGTATTCTGGGACTGTAGCAGCAAGTATAGAAGCAATGTTCTTAGGATATAGATCTATTGCAATCTCTTTGGCTTCTTATGAGAAGCAGAAATTTATAACTAGCGCTCGATATATTTGTGATATGCTTGATAGGGGTATTCATAAGCAAATTGAGAAAGAGGAGATCCTAAATATTAATGTACCGAATTTAGATTATGAGGATGTAAAAGGAAAAAAGGTTACTACTCTAGGACATCGAATTTACTATAACTTCGTGAGAGAAGAAAAAGATGATAAGGGAGATACAGTTTATTTTATAGGTGGAGATGAACCACATTGGTCAAAAATAGAAAATTCTGATGCAAATGCAATTGAGCAAGGATACATTTCAATTACACCAATATCTCTTAATTTTACAAAAACAAGCTCTTTTCACAAGATGAAAAAATGGGTAAAGAAGAATTGTTAAGGATCCTGCATGAGATTTGATAGCCAAAGACAAAAAATGATAAATGATCATCTCATTTTGAGAGGTATTGAGGATGAAAAAGTGCTACAGGCCTTTAAAAAGGTAAAACGGCATCTTTTTGTCCCTGAAGGGATCAGACATCTGTCTTATAATGACTCACCTTTGAGTATTGGAGATGGTCAAACTATCTCTCAGCCTTATATTGTAGCGCTGATGTTACAACTTCTAGAACTGCAACCAGCAGATAAAGTTTTGGAGATTGGAACAGGTTCTGGATATCAAACTGCCTTAATAGCTGAAATAGTCGAAGAAATCTACACAGTTGAACGAATTAGCAACTTAATGCTAAAGGCAAAGCAAATCTTGAATGAACTAAAATATGAAAATATCTATTACAGGACGGGTGACGGAACTTTAGGATGGAAGGGAGGAAATCCCAAATGTAGTAAATTCAATAAGATCATAGTTGCAGCTGCTGCACCAGATATTCCAAGTAGCTTAATAGAGCAATTAGCAATAAATGGGAAATTGATCATCCCAACCGGTAATAGGATGTTTCAAAAGTTAGTTGTTATTACGAAATCTCCACAAGGAGTTAAATTTACAAATCATGGAGGATGCGCTTTTGTTCCATTGTTAGGTGAAGAAGGATGGTAAAATTGAATAAGTTAGTTTTATTAATTTTGATCTTGATGATGATCTTACCGCTAATGGCAGATGGTATAAAAAGCGAATTACAAAACTCTATAGATAAGATAAAAGCACCTGACGAGATTAAAGTTTTTCTCATTTCAATGATCCCTATATTTGAACTAAGGGGTTCCATTCCGATCGGAATACATAAATATGATCTGTCTTATTGGTCAGTCATACCTATATCAATCTTTGGGAATATGGTACCGATCTTTTTTATACTTCTCTTTTTTGATTTTGTGACAAAATTGTGTTACAAAGTACCAATCTTCAAGAAAATATTGGAAGCTATTTTTGCTCGGACCCGCAAAAAAAGTCAGGTAATAAAAAAATATGAAGAAATTGGATTAATGTTGTTCGTAGCAATTCCATTACCTATAACTGGTGCTTGGACAGGTTCACTGGCGGCATATCTGTTTGGATTAAGGTTCTGGAAGTCTATTTTGTTCATCTTTCTGGGAGTTCTAATAGCTGCAACTGTTGTTTCCTTTCTTACTTCTCTTAAATGGCTCGGTGCGATTATCGCAGCTTTAGCATTCATGGTTGTTTTTGTGTCGAATAGTATCAAAAAAAGAAGATCGAATATGTAATGTTGATATTCTATACTTTTAAGCAGAATAAAGAGAAATCCTTGACAAAAGATAAAAAAATTGGTCATATTTTGTTTTGAATAGTTTAGGGGGAGTTATGAAGAAAGAAATTCTTATATTTTTATTTTTTATCATTGTGATCAATCTGCTGGGCACTGATGTTTCCGGAGAACAATTTGGGACATGGGACTTTGTTAGCAGCCCTTACAATGTTGTAGGGGATGTGACGATTCCATCAGGTCAAACTCTCAATATAGAAGCTGGTGTAGAAATTATCGCTATGGGTAACTACAAGATAACTGCATTGGGAAACATTTTAGCTGCGGGAACTTTTTCAGATTCCATAAGCTTCATTGGTGATGGTGATTTAGATTGGGGAGGTATTAGATTAGAAGATGAAGAAGATCAAAGTGAGTTCAGTTATTGCAGGATCTTCAATACTAACGATACAAACGATTATGGTATTCATTCTGTAAATAGCTCAGTTGTGATCCAACATTGTTATTTTTATGATCATCAAAAAGGTATTTCATTTTCTGGGATGACCGCAAATAACCCATCTTATATGGAAATTAAACATTCAAAAATTGCTAATGTACTAAAAAGTGGAATAACGATCGTTGATAATTCAAATGTACTCATCGATTCTTGCGAAGTTACTCAATGCGGTCTTGGACCTCAATTTTATGGAGCAATACAGCTTTCCTTGCAAAACAGTTCGCATTCTTGCAGTCCGACGATCACCAACAACTTCATTCATCACAATGGCAAGCAGGGAATTACGATGGCAAATCTTTATGGTTATGCCAATATGGCTCCCACCGTGGAAGACAATGAACTAAGTTATAATTACACGGGCATTTATCTTTATGGTGGCCAGGGAACTTATAATCGCAACCATATTCATCATAATTTTGTGGAAAACAATGCAGATTCTGGTGCTGGCGTGATGCTTTACGGAAGCGATGCTGATGCTATCTTTACTTATAATGAAATACATGACAACTACACCGGTTTTTATCTTGCAGCCAGCGCAACAGCCAACCTGGGAGATTTGAATAATACAGATCCCAATGATGATGGTTATAACTGCATTTACAACAACATTTTCTTTAATGGAACTGAATATAGTGTCTATAATGCCAGTTCTGCCGATGTAACAGCAGAAAACACGGTCTGGGATGACGATCCACCAATCACTACA
>LSCM01000033.1 GCA_001577185.1 Cloacimonetes bacterium TCS62
CCATCCTCATAATTACTATGCAGATTGCTGGTAGTTTTTTCAGTCGTCAAGAAGAAATTTTTGAGATTAGCCTAACTAAAAATACAACGTTTTAAGTGGATTATTAAATTGTAGTATCTAAATCAGTTAATTTTTCTTTCATATAATCTATTGCGCTTTGTAGATTTTTCTCACCCTTTTCGGTAAGTCCTTTATTAAATTCCAAATCCCATTCATATCCTTTTATATGGACCAAATAAGCTTTAGGGATCTTATTATAGATATTATCACATAAATTTAGAACTACTCCCGGTGAGATAGCATGCATTGTAAATTCTACTTGAGCTGTACTGAATTCTACTTTAGAAATAGTAAAATCCTCGATGGGTTCCATAGATGCATCGACAAAATAAACTATGTCATAATCAGAGATGGTATCCGCATCTTCAATATTGAGTTGATAATTGGAATCAAAAAAAATATTATCCAATCCCTTCTCTTTAACCCATACCTGCATCCGCTCAATAAAACGAATCCCGAGAGCATCATCTTGTCTCCCGGGATTGCCATATCCGTATAATAGGATTTTTTTATCCATTTTTCATCTTTCTATCAATAACTTTTTCGTTCTTATCTACTATTTTAACTTCCAAAGGCATTTTTCCCAGTGCATGAGTTGCACAGCTAAGACATGGGTCATAAGCACGAATTGCAACTTCTACAGCATTCATCATTGGTTCGGTGATCTTATCTTGTCCATTCATGAATTGTTTTGCAGCACTTTCTACAGCAGCATTCATTGGAATATTATTATTAGTAGTGGAAACAATCAGATTTGCCATTGAAATTTGATCATTATCATCTATCTTATAATGGTGGAATAAGGTTCCACGAGGAGCTTCCAGAAGCCCAACACCTTCTCTTCCTTTGGTGCCTTTCACTACTTTCTCACCACTCATAAGATCAGGATCATTAAGAAGTTCTTTCATCATTTCTGCACTGTGCAAGATCTCGATCAAGCGCGCCCAATGCATATGCATACTCATACCGTTCGGTTTCCCTTTTGTGTACGCTTTAAACTGTTCAAATTCCTTTTGTGCCAGTGGAGTTGGAATAAAGTCTGCTGTATTCATTCTGGCAAGTGGACCTACTCGATACCAACCATCTTTTTTCCCGATCGATTTTAAGTATGGAAACTTCATATAGCTCCAAGATCTTACTTCTTCATCAATATAGTCGAGGTAATCTTGAGTATCGACATCATTAAGAACTTTTTTACCTTCGTGATCTATACCTCGTAAAACACCGTGGTAGAGATCCATAGCACCATCTTTACGGACTAAACTAACATGATTTGATGGGAAGGCTGCAAATTCATCAATAAGATCTTTATTCTTGGCATGGTAACCTTTGAAGAATTCAAGAGCACCTAAAGACCATTCTATCATCTTATCGATATTCATTGGATCGTCTCCATTAAGGAATGAATCCTTTTCTTCTTGACTAAGATGTTTATTGATACCGCCAGGTATAGCACCTGTTCCATGAACTTTTTTACCTGCAGTAGCCTTAATGATCTCTTGTCCAAATTTTCTCATCATAACCGCTTGAACAGCTAGGTCTTTATGTTTCATAGCAATACCAACAACATTTCTGATTGCCGGATCACCATCAACTCCAAAAAGTAGGTCTGGTGATGCTAAATGGAAGAAATGAAGAACATGTGATTGGAAGATCTGTCCATAATGCATTAAACGTCTCATTTTTTCACCCGTAGGTGTAAGTCCGTCTCCAGTTCCTGCCCCAACGATCACATCTAGAGCTTTTGCTGCTGCCAGATGATGGCTTACAGGACATATCCCACATAAACGTTGCACAAGTACAGGAGCTTCCCAATATGGTCTACCCTGAACGAAACGCTCAAAGCCGCGAAATTCTACGATATGTAGTCGCGATTGAGCAACTTGATTATTATCATCTAGATGAATAGTAACCTTTCCGTGACCTTCAACTCTTGTAACTGGTTCTATTGTTATTTTTTTACTCATAATATTTTACCTCTTAATCGAATTTAATGACTTCATACGGCAAGTCCATCTCATTACCTGTCACGAGAGCTTCTAGTGCATTCCAAATGAGATCTGCTCTGGGAGCACATCCGGGAAGATGATAGTCGATTTTTACAATCTCGTGGCAGGGATAGACTTTATCCAATATCATAGGAAGTTCGTCATCGTTAGGAATTATTTTTTCATCATTAGCTTGTACAGATACGCAATTTAAATAAGCTTCTTCCAGACATTCTGAGATGGGAGCATTGTTATTTCTAACGGCTGGTAATCCGCCCATAATTGCACATTCACCTAAAGATATCAATATTTTACAATTCTTTCTGAACTCTTTAAGGATATGAACATTTTCACTATTGCATACTCCACCTTCTATAATTCCAATGTCACATTTTTTAGTAAATGTTTTAATATCATCTATTGGTGATTTATTGAATTCTACCAATTCTATCAGATCGAGAATTCGTTCATCTATGTCTAAAAAGGACATATGACAACCAAAGCATCCCGCTAAAGAAGTTGTTGCTACGATTGGTTTACTCATAATTTTGCTCCTTTTTCAATATTGCTTCCAATTGGATCCTTATCATATTTACGTTCGCCGATAGGTACATCATATCCTTTTTCCTTTCGGATAATAGCACCGACTGGACAAGTATCCATTGCTTTTTGAGCTAATTCATCGTCAAATTCTTTATCTATCATTTCGTGGTCTACAGCGATCTGGGTCTTGTATCCTCTTCCCTTAAAGACGAACCAAGTTGGATTTTCTGGTTCTTTCTTACGACGGATGCAGCGTTTACAAAGAATACATCTGTTGTGGTCAATTAATATTTTTGAATTTTTTGCATCCAACTGTTTATTTGGAAATTCAAAAGGAAACTGAGGAACCATCATCTTATATCTGTAAGCTAATGCCTGCAATTCACAATTTCCGCTTCTTTCACATGCTGGACAGAAATGATTACCCTCAGCAAAAAGTAACTCTACAATTGTTGAACGTATTTCTTCTAATTCTTTAGTTTGGGTTTCAATCACCATACGATGAGTAACGGGAGTAGTACATGCTGTCATTTTTCTACCATCGATCATACAAGTACACATTCTGCAGGAACCTTGAGGTTTAATACCTTCGTAATGACATAAAGTAGGAATATAAATTCCATTCTCTGTTGCAATATCCAAAACCATTTTTCCTGCTTCTGCAGAATAGTCTTTTCCATTTATTCTAACTAATATTTTATCCATTGTCACCACCTATGTTTGGGATTCTATTGGCAGTTTTACAAGATTCAGCAACTGCAGCTTTTAGATCAAAATCACTTATAAAATCCTTATCTTTATTGATTTTTTTGTCATACAATTCTCTAAAATTATTTATCGTGCTAAGAATTGGGTTGGCAGCAGTTTGACCTAGTCCACATCGATTTGATTGCATCACTTTTTCCCAACTCAGCATTTGTTCAATATCTTGTTTTACGCCATTTCCATTAAGAATTTTTTCCAGCTTCTTTTTGAATTGAACGGTCATAGCCCTGCATGGTACACAAGATCCACAAGATTCTTCGATGAAAAAGTTTGTAAAATTTAGTACAACATCTTCAATCAGATCTCGCTTATTATTGAAAATGATCAAGGAACCACCGGTTGCAAGATCTTCATATGCCAATTTTCTGTTAAATTCATTTGGTGCTATACATTTTCCCGAAGGTCCTCCAACTTGTACTGCTTGAACATCTGTTGCTCCCACTAATTCCAACACTTCATTCACAGTGAATCCCCACTCAATCTCATAAACTCCAGGTTTAGCACAATCACCTGATACACTCACAAGCTTAGAACCAGTAGAATCCAGAGTACCCAATGATCTATACCATTTTGCCCCATTATGCATTACTTTTGCAACTGCACAAAGTGTTTCTACATTATTAACTGCTGTAGGTTGTTGATGATATCCTTTTACAACTGGGAATGGAGGACGATCTCTAGGTTCCCCTCTTTTACCTTCAGCTGATTCTAATAGTGCAGATTCTTCACCACAAACGTAAGCACCTCCACCAAACTGGATACGAATATCAAAATTAAATCCTTTTTCTCCTGCAACATCTTTTCCCAATAAACCTTGCTTTCTTAAATTGTTCAAAACTTGTTCAAGCTGCTCTTTCATATATTTATATTCATAACGAAGATAAAGAATTCCTTCTTCTGCTCCGATTGCATAACCTGCGATCGTCATTCCAGCAAAAAGTAACTGAGAACGCTCAGTTAGAATGATCCTATCCTTGAATGTTCCGGGTTCTCCTTCGTCAGCATTACAAAATACATAATGCTTCTCACCTTGGGCATCTCTACAAAAACGCCATTTCATTGCAGTTGGAAATCCTGCGCCACCTCTACCACGAAGATTAGATTGTTTTATCTCTTCGATCACTTCATCTGGTTTCATCTGTACGGTTTTCTTGATAGCATCTCCTAAAACGGAGTCTTTTATCAGAATCGGTCCCTGTTTTAATATATTGGATTTAACATCAGTACCGGGGAGGTCCTCAACATCGAGCCCATTTTTCATGCCATCAACAATTTTTTTAACTTTTTCTTTAGTTAATTTTGTAAAAATTCTCTTGTTAATAATTGCAGATGGTTCTTGGTCATTCATACCGATACAAGAAGTATTGAAAAGACCTATTTTGCCATCTTTAGATACATTACCGAATTTAGAACCGACTTCCTTTTCAAATACATCCGCAATTTCTTCTCGTCCCATCATCTCAGATACAACATTATCATTTAGGTAAACCGCATATTTACCTGTTGCTTTTTGTGATAAGAAATGGTAAAATGATAAAGTTTGTTCAACTTGAGCAACCGAGTAGTTAATTGTTTTGGCGATCACATCAACTGCTTCATCAGAGATGCATCCATATTCCTCTTGTACATCGATAAGAACGTCCATTAAACGTGTAGGATCATTGTTGTACTTTTCTAGAACATTCTTAACAAATTCACGATTACAGGAACATTGCCCATTTTTCCTTTTTGGATTTGATCTAGGGGATTTTTTATTACCCACAATCAGCCTCCTTTTCTATTTATTTTTTTCTTTTATATAAAGTAGAGAAGAACAAAGTTCTAACTGAGAATACATTGTCAAATAGAATTTTAAGAATGTTTAGCAATGAAATTCATTCTCATAATTAGCTAATACTATCTTACTGAATAATAAGATGTTACAAATTTTGAAAATGATAAATCTGTGCAAGATATTTTTTATAATAGATTTCTTAATTAAATCTTGACGTTTAATTTTGATTTTAATCTTATCCATATCAAATTCCAAGAAAAAAGGCAAATTAATGTATAAAATTAAAATTAATGGTATTGTTCAAGGTGTTGGCTTTCGACCTTTTATCTATAAATTAGCGATCGAGCAAAACTTAAAAGGTTTTGTCTTGAATTCAACAAGCGGTGTGAAAATAGAGGCAGTGGGTGATAAATCATCTTTGGATAAATTTATTAAGAGGATTAAAAAAGAGTTACCTGCAGCTGCCGATATCAAAGAATTCAAAGTAGATGAACTTCCTGATAAGCTATACGATAATTTTAAGATCAAAAGAAGTGCAATATCTGATGGCTCTACATTGATATCTCCTGACCTTGCAGTTTGTGAAAAATGCCAACAAGAGTTTAATGATCCAAAAGACCAACGCTTTAAATATGCTTTTATCAACTGCACTAATTGCGGACCTAGATATTCAATAATTGAGCATACTCCTTATGATCGCCCGGTTACATCAATGAAGGAATTTGAGATGTGTGATTACTGTAAAAAAGAATATAGTGATCCACTTAATAGAAGATTTCATGCTCAACCTGTAGCTTGTCCGGATTGCGGACCTCATCTTAAGTTTCTAGATAAAGATCTTTCTTTAATTTCAGGTGATCCTATTGCGCATACAATAAAAGCTATTAAAGAGGGAAAGATAGTAGGGATAAAAGGCATAGGAGGATTTCACATTGCCTGTGATGCTACAAATTTTGAAGCTGTAAAACATTTAAGAAAAAGAAAGAACAGACCCGATAAACCATTTGCTGTAATGGCCTGTGAGGACAAGATTCATGAAATTGTTAAAGTCACAAAAAATCAAAAAGCATTGCTCAAATCTCCCAAAGCACCTATTTTAATACTTCCGAGAAACGATAGTATAGATTTATACAAAACTGATAATAGCAGTGGTGATTCACCAATAGCTCCTAATGTGGCACCTCAGAATCCTAACCTTGGAGTCTTTTTACCCTATGCACCACATCATTTTCAGATCGTAAATAGTAAATTACCATTTGTAATAATGACAAGCGGAAATAACCAAAACGAGCCTATAGCAACAGAACCTGAAATATTGCAAGATCTTTGTGATTATTTTCTAGAGCATAATAGAGCAATCCTGAATCGCTCTGATGATTCTATAATTTTACCTACCCAGAAACACAACATTCTAATTCGCCGCTCAAGAGGATTTGTGCCTTCTCCGTGCAATTTACCTTTTAAAACAAAATCCACGCTAGGTTGCGGAGCAGAACTTAAACTAACCTTTTCTTTGAGCAATAAGACCAAACTTTTTTTATCACCCTACATTGGGAATACAGGCAGTAAAGAAACCATGGATTTTTATCAAGAAACATTTACAAAATACAAAAAGTGGTTTAAAATTGAACCGGAGTTAATTGCTTGTGATCTACAACCGGATTTTATGAGTACTAAGTTTGCTGAAAGCTTGAATTTGCCATTAGTTAAAGTTCAGCATCATCACGCACATGTTTCTGCAATTATGGCAGAGCATCAAATAGATGAGAAAGTAATCGGTGTAGCGTATGATGGGACTGGTTTAGGTACTGATAATACGATCTGGGGAGGAGAGATATTTATTGGTGATCACGGAAAATTTGATCGTATATTCCATTTAAACTATATGCCTTTACCCGGAGGAGATGCTGCTATCAAACATCCTATTCGAATCGCTTATGCTTATTTAAAGAAATCCGGTCTCAGTACAGAATATCTGAAAGGAATCTCTAAATTTGAAAAGAGAATTATAGATAAGCAAATTCAGAATAACTTCAATATATTTCAAACTTCAAGTATGGGCAGACTTTTTGATTGTGTATCTGCTATGTTAGGGCTTTTTCCTACTATCACATTTGAAGCTCAGAGCGCAATGGCCTTGGAATATTTGTGTGAAAACGAACAAGTACTAGATTGCGAACCTTATTCATATGACATTACAAATGAGATAATTGATATTCAACCGTGTATCAAGGAGATCACTTCAGATGTTCAAAGAGGAGTAGAATCCAAAACAATTTCAAAGAAATTTCATAAAACTATAATTGATCTTACTGTGAATTCTGTTGAGAAAGCAAGGAAGAGATCCGGTCTGAAAAAAGTCGTTCTCTCTGGTGGAGTAATGCAAAATAGAATTCTGCTAAATGGGTTGATAAAAAAGCTCTCCAGAAATAACTTTACAGTTTATGCACCAGAAAATTTATCACCGAATGATAGTTCAATATCTGTTGGCCAGGTAATGATCGCCAACCGTAAAATTGAACAAAAAAGAGATTAAATTATTCACAAAGGAGTAAATATGTGTATAGCAATTCCTGCTCAGGTAATAGAAAAAGATGGTGAAGATGGGATTGTGAATCTAGGTGGAGTAAAAAAGGAGATAATGTTTACTTTTACACCGGATGTAGAGAAAGGTGATTGGGTATTGATGCATACCGGTTTTGCATTGAATGTGATATCAGAAGAAGATGCTTTGGAGACTTTGGATTTATTCAAGGAATTAGAAGGTTATGCAGATGCTGAATCTGAAAAGATACCGTGATCCAGTAGCTATTAGCAAACTAGTAGAAGATCTAAGAGATTGGGAACAGCCAATGAAGATCATGGAAGTTTGTGGTTCCCATACTATGGCTATTGGTCATTGGGGAATCAGGAAATTACTTCCTGAAAATATTTCACTGATCTCTGGTCCTGGATGTCCGGTTTGCGTTACACCAAGTTCTATGATCGATGAATTGATCAAGTTAAAAAATGTGACGGTTGCCGTTTTTGGTGACTTGTTGCGCGTTCCCGGAAAAGAAGAAACCTTAGAACAAGCTCGTGCTAAAGGATTAGATGTGAAAATGGTTTATTCACCCTTAGATGCTCTTAAATTGGCCGAAGAAAAAGAAACGGTCTTTGTGGGAATCGGTTTTGAAACAACTATACCTGGGATAGCTCAAACAATTCTGATGGCTGAAAAAAGAAATTTGAAAAACTTTTCGGTTTTACCTGCATTCAAACTTGTTCCACCTGCCTTAGAAGCTCTACTTTCTGACGAAGAGGTTAAGCTGGACGGTTTTCTACTTCCTGGTCATGTTAGTGTGGTCATTGGAGCAGAGTCATATAATCTTTTACCCGAAAAATATGGTTTGGGAGGAGTAATAGCAGGTTTTGAACCACTGGATATTTTGCGAGCAGTAAAATATCTTACATTACAGAAAAAGCATAGCAAGCCATCAATTGTAAATGAATATAATAGAGTTGTTGATCTAAAAGGAAATAAAAATGCTCAGAAAATCATCGATACTGTTCTGAAGAAAGAAGATGCTTTGTGGCGAGGGATAGGAATGATACCACAATCTGGACTGGGTATACGTGAGGAATTTAAGGATTTTGATGCTTCTCAAAAATATGGCATAAATCTCACAGATGATGAAGAAAAAACAGGTTGTAGATGTGCTGATGTGTTAAAGGGAAAAATCATTCCATTTCAGTGCCCATTATTCGATCATGGGTGTGATCCTACAAATCCTATCGGCCCATGCATGGTTTCTTCCGAAGGTAGTTGCGCTGCCTATTTTAAATATGAAAGGTAAATTATGAAAGATAACATTATAACACTCGGTCATGGTAGTGGAGGTGGTGCTACCAGGAGATTGATCAACAACGTTTTTAATAAAAATTTCAGCTTACCATCACTTGATGATGCAGTAGAGATCGAGAATAGAATAGTAGTAACAACTGATGCACACGTGATAAGACCGATTTTCTTCCCAGGAGGAGATATAGGAAAACTTTCCGTAACGGGCACAGTGAACGATGTTTCTATGAAAGGCGCAATTCCTAGATACATTTTAATAACTTATGTTATTGAAGAAGGATTTAAAATAGACGATCTTGTTACAATTACTGAATCCGTCCAAAAAGCTGCTAATAAGGCTAGTGTGAAGGTAATAGCTGGTGATACAAAAGTTGTGGAAAAAGGGAAAGCGGATGGGATATATATTACAACAACCGGAATTGGTTTCCTCCCGGATGATGTAGAACTCTCAACATCAAATATTAAATCCGGAAATAAAATTGTGGTAAACGGAAGTATTGGTGATCATACAGTTTCAATTATTAATGCGAGAGAAGAACTTGGTCTTAAACCGGTTCCACAAAGTGATTGTGCATCACTTAACGAGTTAGTTCAAGTAATGTTGAAAAATGGTAATATTAATTTTCTAAGGGATGCTACAAGAGGTGGGGTTGCCACGATCCTAAATGAAGTTTCGGATGAAACAGGTTTTGGTATAATTATAAATGAAGAAGATATCCCTATTAATGAAAATGTTGAAGCTGTTTGTGGTCTGCTGGGATTGGATGCACTTTATATGGCAAATGAAGGAAAACTTGTTTCCTTTGTC